>JABMMZ010000052.1 GCA_013205405.1 Bacteroidota bacterium
ACTCTGCAACCTGCACCTCTTAAACTTTCGGCACTACCTTTACCTACATCACCATAACCCGCTACAACAGCTACTTTACCAGCCATCATAATATCTGTAGCACGTCTGATAGCATCTACCAAACTTTCTTTACAGCCATATTTATTATCAAATTTAGATTTAGTAACACTATCGTTCACATTAATAGCTGGAACAAGTAAAGTACCTTTTTTCATTCTTTCGTATAAACGGTGAACACCAGTAGTGGTTTCTTCGCTTAATCCTTTAATACCTACTGCCAATTCTGGATAATTATCAAATACCATATTGGTAAGATCGCCACCATCGTCTAATATCATGTTTAATGGCTCTTTTCCTTCGCCAAACCAAAGTGTTTGTTCAATACACCAATCAAACTCTTCGGCTGTTTGACCTTTCCAAGCATATACTTGAATACCAGCTGCTGCAATAGCTGCTGCTGCGTGATCTTGTGTGCTAAAAATATTGCAAGATGACCAAGTAACCTCAGCGCCTAATTCTTTTAATGTTTCTATTAAAACGGCTGTTTGAATAGTCATGTGTAAGCAACCTGCCACACGCGCACCTGCTAAAGGCTTAATTTCGCCAAACTCAGCTCTTAAGGCCATTAATCCTGGCATTTCTGCTTCGGCTAATTTAATTTCTTTTCTTCCCCATTCTGCTAGGCTAATATCTTTTACTTTGTAGGGTACGTAAGTCATTGTTTCTGTTGACATTGTTGATTTTTGATTGATTTTTAGTGGCGCAAAGGTAATAAAAATAGTTTGATTTGCAATTTCAGACTTGTGGTTTAAAGAAATATAAAGACGTTAATACCGATCTTTCGCAGTGCTCAAATTAGACTATACAGCTACTCTATCGGCATTTACTACTATTAAATTTCAAATCAGGTTTTGGACTATTTTGAAATAAGTATTGGTATAAATTATAGTTTTATTTGAAAAAGAGTTTTTTAACTAAAAATATTGCCAACTCGCCAACCATTTCCTCTTTTTTAAATACTCTAAATTATTTTGATTGGCATACGCTTCCTTTTCAAAACTAATATTCATGTAGGCTTTTTGGTGTACAAATTTATACTTAAACATGCCTATCCAATATTCAACAAAATACCAAATGTAGAATGGCAACAAAAGTAATTCCAACTGCTGCCTATGGTGAATTTTTTCGTGGTTAAGAATCGGTAAATTTTGCTTTAACTCTTTCTTATTTAGCAAAATAAATGGCCACAATGCCATGGCACAAACTTTATCATTATTAAAAGTTAAAACATTTAAAAGCGTTTGACTTATAATTATCATCCGCCAGTATTATTCTTTTTATCTTCTTCCTCTTTCTTTTTGCGCTCTTCTTCCTCTTTTCTTAGCATTCTTTCTTTGCGCTCTTTTTCTATCATTTGTTGCAAAAGTTCTTCCTCTGATATTTCCTTTTCAGGAACTTTATTGGCATTGCTTTTTATTACCTCATTCTTAGCTTTTAAAGAATCATTTAGCATGGCTATTTGCTTTTTCAAGCTATCCAAATCTGATTTATACTTTGCAGATTTTTCTTTTTCAGCACTCAAACTATTAGTGGTTTTATCCAGTTGTTTGGTTAGGTCTTTGGTTTCCGTAAATAGACTATTACTTTCTAAATTTAATGATTTATTTTTAAGTTCAAGTTCTTCAATTTTAACTTTTTGAGAACCTACCATGGTTGTTAAATTAATTATTATATCGCCATTCTCTTGGTTATTTTCTATTCCTTTTTTAAAAGCTTCTAATTTTTCATTTTGCTTTTCTAATTCTACAGTTTTAAAACTGAGTGCCTCGTTATCAGCTTCAAATATTTGTAACTTACTTTTTAACCGTTGCAATTCATTTGCAGTAGCTGTATCTTTTTGAAAATTATTATTAGCATTATTTCCACCTAAAGACCCATTTTCAAATAATTTAATTTTTGATTTCAGTTCATCAATTTCTTTGTCTTTTCTATTAATTTGGTCCTTCATCTTTATTATTATTTGGGTAAACGATTTTTCTTCTTCCTTTGCATCGCCTGCATTAATAGTTGCTAAATCAGTTTTTATTTCTCCTTTAATTTTCATAAAGTCGTATTTAACTTTACTGTCTGCACCAATGTAAAGTCCTACTCTACCTTTATTAAGTTCTATTTCTGTAAACGATTGCAGAAAAATAGCATTGATATATAAGTCATATACTTTGTTGTACGTTTTAAGTGATACGGTATTACTTAGTTTTGTAATATTGGTAGAGGCTTTTTGCCAACCATTACCAGAGCCAGAAATTGGCACCAATTTATCGTTATAAACCCTAACAATTCTGTATTCCTTTTTTTGATTTATTTCTATTAACAACCCTCCTGTGCCATCTTGTTGAGCCATTAACAGAACACCAGCACTTTGCTTTTTATTATCGTGATCGCCAAAACTAAATGCAATCTCTATTTCAAACACACTGTATTCCTCATTGGTTTTAGGGAGTAAAAAATAGCCTGCTTTTTTTGTTTTTCTAAACAATTCATAATAGCCATTTTGAGCTATAAATAAGTTGTCGGCATTAAAGGTATTATCCCAGTTATTATCTATCTTATCAAAAGTTTCGTTTAATAAAACTCTGGTAAATTCTTTTTGCACTTCTTGTGCATTCACAAATAAACCAAGGCCTACAAACCAAAATATAAAAATTTTCTTCATCTTTGCGGTATTACAAATAAAAAAGCAAAATTAACGAAATTTTATCCAATATGAAGAAGTGTCTATTTTTTTTAAGTTTAATAATTGTTTTATCTCTTTTCAATTCCTGTTCAAATGAAGTAGATGTTTTAGCCCCTTATGAGGAAAATGCAGCCATATATGCCCTGCTCGACCCTAATGCAAGTGCTCAATTTATTAAAATCAATAAAGTTTACACGAATCCTAATTCAAGGGCAATAGATGTAGCAAAAATTTCAGATTCTTTATTTTTTGATACTCTGAAACCTTTTTTAATAGAAGTTTCTTCTGCCAGAGCACCTATACCATTATTTAGAACTAATATTTTATTAAAAGATTCAGGCAACTTTGCTAATAGCCCTAACAATCTTTATAGTACCACTCAAAAAATATTTCCTCAGTTTAAATACCGTCTTGAATTTTACTTACCAAAAACAAATAAACTTGTATCTGCTACTGCTGAAATTCCTAACAATCCTCAAATATTATTACCGGTAAGATTCCTAACAGATATTTTACCTTCTAGTCCAAATAATAAATTCCCTGTACGTTTTAACACCCCATTAAAAGGAAAAATATTTGACAGTTATTTGTATTTTAATTACTTAGAAGTAAATAAAACTGATACCAATATAAAGACTTTTAAAACAATTACATGGAAACTAATAGAAAAATATAGGAGCGAAAATATTGATATTGTTGAAAGTGTAAGTACGAGTGTAAATAATTCAATTTTTTATGAACTTTTATTAAAAAATATTGCAGTAGATAATAATATAGAAAGAAGATTCTTACCTTGTACTTTTTCATTAATTTGTGGTAATTTAGAATTAGACAATTACATTCAAGCGGCAGAACCATCTATAGGCATAGTGCAAAAACAAACCGACTATACCAATGTAAGCAATGGTATTGGACTTTTTGCTTCTCGAAATTCTGTATCCAATTCAGTTAATTTATCCTTAAATACCAAGTTTTTCATTTCTACAAATGTAGATTACAAGCAACTCAACTTTAAATATTAAAATCTGCATTAGTATTTATTATAGCCTAAACTTTTATAAGAATTGTCAATTGAAATATTGAATTATTTCAGCCTTTTTGACATAAAGACTGCCATAAAAATATCCATTTATTTTAATTTATTAGTAAAATTTGGCTTTTTGTCACGTATATTATGTTGGCATTTTTTTTGTTAACAGTTAATAAAATAATTAAAGTTAAAAAATAAATTATGAGTAAAATAATAGGTATAGATTTAGGAACCACAAATAGTTGTGTTTCTGTAATGGAAGGCAATGAACCAGTAGTAATTGCAAACAGTGAAGGTAAAAGAACCACACCTTCTGTAGTAGGATTTATGAAAGATGGCGAGCGTAAAATTGGAGATCCAGCTAAACGTCAAGCTATTACTAACCCAATCAACACAATCTTTTCTATCAAGAGATTTATGGGTAATTCATTTGATCAAGTATTAAAAGAAGTAAGTCGCGTACCATACAATGTTGTAAAAGGCGACAACAATACACCACGTGTTAAAATTGATGATAGACTATATACCCCTCAAGAAATAAGTGCTATGATTCTTCAAAAAATGAAGAAAACGGCTGAAGACTATTTAGGAACAGAGGTAAAAGACGCTGTAATTACAGTACCTGCTTATTTTAATGATGCCCAAAGACAAGCTACAAAAGAAGCTGGTGAAATAGCTGGCTTAAATGTTAAACGTATCATAAACGAACCAACTGCAGCTGCTTTAGCTTATGGCTTAGATAAAAAGAATGCAGATATGAAAATTGTTGTATTTGATTGTGGTGGTGGAACGCATGATGTATCTATTTTAGAACTAGGAGATGGTGTATTTGAAGTAAAAGCAACCGATGGTGACACTCACCTTGGTGGCGATGATTTTGACCAAGAAATAATTGATTGGTTAGTACAAGAATTTAAAGATGAAAATGGTGGTTTAGATTTATCTAAAGATCCTATGGCTTTGCAACGTTTGAAAGATGCCGCTGAAAAAGCAAAAATTGAACTTTCGAGCACAGCTAATAGCGAAATAAATTTACCATATATAATGCCAGTAGATGGCATACCAAAACATTTAGTTAGAACTTTAAGCAAAGCTAAGTTTGAGCAATTAGTTGACAAATTAGTACAACGTACAATTGAACCTTGTAAAAGCGCTTTGAAAAACTCTGGCTTTAGCATTGGCGAAATTGACGAAGTAATATTAGTAGGTGGAAGCACACGTATTCCTGCAATTCAAGCAGCAGTTGAAAAATTCTTTGGCAAAACGCCAAGTAAAGGTGTAAACCCAGACGAAGTAGTAGCATTAGGTGCTGCTATTCAAGGTGGTGTATTGACAGGTGAAGTAAAAGACGTTTTATTATTAGATGTTACGCCATTAAGTTTAGGAATAGAAACTTTTGGTAGTGTAATGACTAAATTAATTGAATCAAATACTACAATTCCAACTAAAAAAAGTGAAATATTTAGTACCGCTAGCGACAACCAACCAAGTGTAGAACTGCATGTACTTCAAGGTGAGCGTCCAATGGCTAAAGATAACAGAACTATTGGAAGATTTAATTTAGAAGGTATTCCTCCTATGCACAGAGGCGGACCACAAATTGAAGTAACATTTGACATAGATGCAAATGGTATTTTAAATGTACGCGCTAAAGATAAAGGTACAGGTAAAGAACAAAAAATTAGAATTGAAAGTTCATCTGGCTTAAGTAAAGAAGAAATTGAAAGAATGAAACAAGAAGCTGAAGCGAACGCTGAAAGCGACAAAATAGCGAGAGAAGAAGTAGAAAAACTAAATTCTGCTGATACTTTAATTTTTACTTCTGACAAGAACTTGAAAGATTATGGAGATAAATTACCTGCTGACAAAAAAGAAGCTATTGAAAGTGCCTTAGAAAAATTAAGAACTGCGCATGCTGCTGCCGATATTGCTGGTTGCGAAATGGCAAGTGAAGAATTGAATAAAGCATGGGAAGCTGCTAGCCAAGATATATACAATGCACAACAACAAACTGCAGGTGGCGGTGCTGACAACAATTCAACTGAAAACACTGCTACAGAAGACAGTAATGCCAATGTAGAAGATGTTCCTTTTGAGGAAGTAAAATAAGAATTGTTTATTTAAATAACCCTATAAAAAGAAAGCCCTCAGTTTAAACTGAGGGCTTTCTTTTTGTTATATAATTTAACCTTAGCCTAGGTTAAGATACTGTATTTCAAGGAGTAGAAAGCAGAATATTTCGAGACTTAAAGAGAATAAATACTTCAAATTTTCCAAGGCATTAATAAAGATAAAAACAATAGCGAATATTAGATGTCAGATTATTCCGCTTCGCTTCATGATAAAGTTCTGAATAAATGAGTACATTTTTCAGAATGACAAATTTACTTGGACTGAACCTAGGTTGTCTTATTAGGGGGATGAACAAAAAAATAAAATCAAAAATTCTTAAAATCCAAAATATCCTAGATCCATTCCTCTTTGGTATGTTTTATTTTATCCCAAAGTGTATCTTTCAATTTTTGTAGATTAAAATTACTAACCCCAGAAATAAATAAAGGATTCATTGATTTTAGATCTTTTTTCATCAATTTCAATAATTCCTCATCTAGCATATCACATTTTGTTATAGCTACTACCC
>JABMMZ010000053.1 GCA_013205405.1 Bacteroidota bacterium
ATATGCGTAACCACTACGAATACGAGGTTGGGCATTTTGATAAGGCGTTAGAAATACCTAGTGATACCTTTAGAGAGCAACTGCCCATGGCGGTAAATATGATGAAAGATAAAAAAGATAAAAATATAATTATGTATTGCACAGGTGGTATCCGATGCGAAAAAGCAAGTGCTTATATGTTACATAATGGCTTTACTAATGTTTTTCATTTAGAAGGTGGCGTAATTAATTATGCTCAACAAATTAAACAACAAGGCTTACCAAGTAAATTTATTGGTAAAAATTTTGTTTTTGATGGTAGGCTAGGGGAACGTATTACAGAAGATATTATTTCTAAATGCCACCAATGCGGTAAGCCAGCAGATACACATACCAATTGTTTAAACGATGGTTGTCATTTATTATTTATACAATGCAATACATGTAAAATAGAGTTTGGTGGCTGTTGTACAGTAAAATGTAAAACTATTTATCAATTACCCATAGAGCAGCAAAAACAATTACGAAAAGGTATTGATAAAGGCAATATGGTTTTTAATAAAAGTAAACAACGTTTGAGGCCTAGGCTTAATGAAGACTAGGCGATTGGTTTAAAAATTAAATAAACTTTTAGTATAGTTTTTGTGCAGTATTCAGTTTTGTAAAGTCTTTTTATAAGGAAGCAACTATTTTATTGTAGGTTTCTTGCTCACTTAATTTTTGAGGTATAAATTTTTCTCCAATAACTTTTTCGTATAACTCAATATATCTATTACTTATGGTATCAATCCATTCATCTGTCATAACGGGTATGGTTTGCCCTTCTTTCCCCATAAAATTATTTTCAATAAGCCACTCTCTCACAAACTCTTTACTCAATTGTTTTTGTTTTTCCCCATTTTTTTGTCTTTGCTCGAAACCATCGGCGTAAAAATATCTTGAGCTATCGGGTGTATGTATTTCATCCATCAACACAATTTCGTCACCAATTTTACCAAATTCGTATTTTGTATCTACTAAAATTAGGCCTTGTTTTGCAGCTATTTTTTTACCTCTTTCAAAAAGGGCTAGGGTATATTGGCAAAGGGTGTCCCATTCTTTTTGGGTAGCCAACCCTTGTTGAATTATTTCGACAGGGCTTATATCCTCATCATGGCCTTCACTTGCTTTAGTGCTAGGTGTAATAATGGGGGAAGAAAAGAAATCATTTTCTATTATATTCTCTGGCAAAAGTGCACCACAAAGTGTTCTTTTACCACTATTATAGGTACGCCAAGCATGGCCAGTTAAGTTACCTCTAACAACCATTTCAAGCTTAAATGGGGTACATTTTTTACCTATTGCTACATTTGGGGCAGGTATAGATAATAACCAATTTGGGCAAATATCTTTAGTTGCATTAAGCATATAAGCAGCTATTTGGTTTAAAACCTGTCCTTTATAGGGTATAGTACGAGGTAAAATAACATCAAAAGCCGAAATACGATTGCTAGCCACCATAACAAGCAAATTGTCGCTTAAATAATAAACATCTCTTACTTTTCCTTTATAAAAACTTACTTGTTTGGGAAAATTAAATGGTGTCATTTTGCTAAAATAAGGCGAAGATTAGTATCTACCTAAAAATGTAACACATTAGATTTCAACACATGTTTACAAATAAAATTTTTATGTAATTGCAACAATACGTATTTTGCTGTATATTTATAAAACAAAACAACGCAATATGAAGAAAATTACAAATTATTTAGTTACTTTTTTGCTAGCTAATATTTTGTGTATTACCGTTCTTGCACAAAATACCACCATAAGCGGTAATGTAAGAAACAGTTCTACCAAAGAAAATGCTGGAGCAGTTTCGGTTACTCTAAAAGATGGTACTACCGGAACGTACACCGATGACAAAGGAAATTTTAAATTAAGTGTAAAAACGTTACCCGTTACTTTAATAGTGTCGTCAATTGGTTACGAATTACAAGAAATAACTGTAAGCAACACATCTAAGGTGCAAATCGAATTTATTGCTTCTAACATTTTAGGACAAGAAGTAGTGGTTTCAGCTAACAGGGTTCCAGAAAAAATAATGGAGTCGCCTGTTTCAATTGAAAGAGTAAGTGCGGCTAATATTCGCAATTCACCTGTAAGTAATTACTATGATTTAGTTAATACATTAAAAGGCGTTGATGTTACTACTTCTTCACTTACTTTTAAAACACCTACAACTCGTGGTTTTAACTCAAGTGGTAATACACGTTTTAATCAATTGGTAGATGGAATGGATAATCAGGCTCCAGGCCTTAATTTTTCTGTTGGGGCAATTATTGGTTTAAGTGAGTTAGATGTAGATAATATAGAATTATTGTCAGGTGCTTCATCTGCATTATATGGTGCAGGTGGTATGAACGGAACTTTATTAATGACTAGTAAAAATCCATTTAAATATCAGGGCTTATCGGTATTAATTAAAGAAGGACTGATGAACACGGGTAGCAAAAGTAATTCTGCTGCTTCTCCTTTCCATAACTGGAATATGAGATGGGCTAAAAAAGTTTCTGACAAATTTGCTTTTAAAATTAATGCAGAATTAATTCAGGCTAAAGACTGGCAAGGACAAGATTTTAGAAATTACAGTAGAATTGCTATCCCTGGTAATGTTATTGCAGGAGATAGAAAAACCGACCCTAATTATGACGGCGTAAATGTTTATGGCGATGAAACTAGTGTTGACATTCGTGCATTCTTTGGAAATATTGCAGCAAACTTACCTGGTGCGGCAAATTTTATTAATGCGAACGGATTGCTTTCTACCCCTCAAAATGTATCACGTACAGGATATACTGAAAGAGAAATACTTAATCCTAATACTATTAATTTAAAGTTAGGGGCTTCTGCTCATTATAAAATAACTGAAAATACAGAAGCAGTTTTTGCTGCTTATTGGGGCACAGGTAATACAATTTACACCGGTTCAGACAGATATTCCCTTAAAGATTTTAAAATGGGACAATATAAGTTTGAATTAAATAGCAAAAACTGGTCATTTAGAGCTTATACTACTCAAGAAAATGCCGGAGAAGCTTTTAATACTACAGCAACTACAAGATTATTTAATGAATCTTGGAAAAAATCTGTCACAACAGATGCAGTAGGAAATCCTACTCCACAATCAACCGATTGGTATATACAATATGCTTTTTCATATTTGAGCAACAGAATGAATGGTATGACAGCTTATGATGCACACCAAGCTTCTAGAACTCTTGCAGACGTAGGAAGACCCGCAGCAAACAGCGTGGCATTTAGAACTGGATTTGACGCGATTAGAAAAAAACCTATTTCTCAAAATGGTGGAGCATTATTGGATAAGTCAGATTTATATGCCTTTGAAGGAACTTATAATCTTACACCAATCACTAAAAAATATGCTGACGTTATAGTAGGGGCTAATTATAAAAAGTATCTTCTAAATTCTCAGGGTACCTTATTTGCAGATTCATCTGAAGCAATTTCCATTTACGAATTAGGTGCTTATGCTCAAGCTACTAGAAA
>JABMMZ010000054.1 GCA_013205405.1 Bacteroidota bacterium
AATAACCAAGAACCTATTAACTCTATGGCAGAAGTAATGGAAGATGGATTACCATTTTAAAATAAAGCATTTCTTTATTAATTGGTAAAAACACCCTCAGCAAAATTTGTTGAGGGTGTTTTAGTTTATAATGGCGAAGATAGAATTAATTAAAAATTTAATTTACTTTGCACTTCTACATTCATTATTATGTCCACTTTTTTTACACCCGATTTTCTTAATTTCTTTATCGAGCTAGCGCCCAATAATCATAAAGATTGGTTTGATATTAACCGCGATAGATATAAGAAAAGTGTAAAAGAGCCTTTTGAGAATTTTGTTGAAAAATTAATTATAGAACTCAGAAAAACGGAAGATTTGCCCCAAGATTTAAAGGCAAGTGATTGTATTTTTAGAATTAATAAAGATATACGTTTTAGCAAAGATAAAAGTCCTTATAAACTTCAAGCTACTGCTAGTATTAGCAAAGGCGGTAAAAAGGATTTTGTAAATCCAGGTTTATATGTTGAGTTAGGACCTGAACATTTAGGTATTTACACCGGTGTATATATGTCCGATAAGGATATAATTGCTAAAATAAGACATCATATTGCCAGTAATTTAGCTCAATTTGAAAGCATTATAAATAATAAAAAATTAAAAGCTATTTATGGCGAAGTAAAAGGTGAAAAAGCCAAACTTCTGCCACCCGAATTAAAATCATTGGCTATTTCTCAACCCTTAATTTTAAATAAACAATTCTACTTGGTACATAATGCTGAACCAGATATTATTATAGAAAAGGATGTTTTAAAATACATTGTTGAAACATATAAAGTAGCTAAGAGTTTTAATCAATTTATTTATCAGGTTATCTAAAACTACAACTTATCAATAGCCTTTGCTAGCTCAATATCTTTAATAGTAACCCCATGATGGGTATGAGTAAAAAGCGTAATATTCAATTCATTGTATACATTATTCCAATTAGGATGATGATCTAATTTTTCTGCTAAAAAGGCTACTTGTGTCATAAAGGCAAAAGTTTCAGAAAAATTTTTGAATTTAAAAGTTTTTAAAATAGTTTGATTGCTAAATTGCCACTCTTTGAGTCCAAATGCGTTAACTTCAATTTCGGAAAAAATATTCAAAACTACTAATTAGCTAAAACCTACAAAAGAAATAATACTTCCCAATATTTGGAAATTGGTAGCATTGATACACATTACTAGAATTTGTGCATCGTTATTTATAATTTTAACATCCTCAGATCCAATTATTCCTCCCAAAACTCCATTTCCTTCATCTGCTATTATAAGCAATAAATCTATATTGTACTTTCCAGCATAACGCATTGCTTGGGTGGCAAAACCATCTTTGCTTTTGGAATCCTTATATTGTTCTGATGCTAAACTAAATCCATGTTCTTCTAACTTATTTTTTACAAACCATATATTACCTCTAAGGTTCATTACAAATTGCTCGTCTGTTTCATAATCTCTATACAAATGAATATTACAATCATAAATTTTTGCCAAAGTTATCGCTTGATATACTTTTTGTTTGCTTTGTTTACTTTTGTCTATTGGTAATAAAATATTTTTATAACCGTGATCTGCAAAATTTTTAGACACTGCCAACAAAGAATTAATTTTTACAGTATCTTTTTTGTCTATTAATACTCCTTTAAAATTTTTAAAATGTATGGCTTTTATATTAAAAACCATAAAAAAGACGATAACAGCAAATAGGCTAAATTTAATTTTCATAAATAGTGTTTGTTAGTTTGCACAAATATGCAAAAAAAAAGTTTTCAATTCACAATTTTTTTTCCAATTTACCAACTTAACTTGTTAATTGCTATTATTTTATCAATTGCCAGCTTTTATCAGCCAAAAGCGTGGCAGAGCAAACATGCTTTTCAAAGGGAAACTTTTTACCCCATTCGTCCGGAGAAATTAATGATAAAACTGTCTTTTTACCTTTTAGATAAACATGATAATTAGTTCCAACAACAGGTTCAAAATTCAAATCTGCATCATATATTTGTTTAGATATCTTTACTCTTTCTTCTATTTCAGCCACTTGTTGCATTATTAATTCTGCTTGCTTTTTAAGCATTCCCATTTGCTGATGCGCTTGCAGTTGCATGGTTTCAAATGCATTGGCTTTTAGCAATCGCTTATCTATTGGTTTTATTTGGGGAGATGAAACCGATAATGGAATAGGCGAAAATTTATCTAATCCTTGATAGATAGCATCTTTCTTTGCAGGGTCAATATTATTAATTTCCACGTATTAAAAACATAAATCTATTAATTTTGTTTAAGATTTATGAAAAAAATAATATTTTATATGGGTGTATTCAGTTTGTTAACTTCTTGTTTTGTAGGTAA
>JABMMZ010000055.1 GCA_013205405.1 Bacteroidota bacterium
GACCTACTGATTACAAATCAGTTGCTCTACCAGCTGAGCTAAAGTGGCGCTTAAAAGAACGTATTTCCTTTACAGAAAATGAACTATTTTCTTTAAAAGGACTGCAAAAAAAGGCAATTATTTCCATATTACAAAACGTTTCTTTAAAATATTTCCATATTACTAAAATAACTTGCTTTAATTGGGGTAAAAATAGTGGCGATGAGGGCCTTGTTAATGGTTATTATTTAATTATTAATTGACTAGTTTTTCGCACATACAATTTATATATTATTTCATTAGATGATACTGTTTATAAAAGCCTTAAATTCAAAGTCATTTCCGGTAAAAAATGGCTTTGCTTATTGTTTTAAATGCGATAAAAAAGATAATATTTAGTAGGTGAATTTATTTTAAAAGCAAAAAAGGGAATACTTAAATATTCCCTTTTTTATTTCATTAAGCTTGCGCAACCCTCTGCTTATACTTTATTAATTGTGCCTTGAGAGCATCTTCTGCTTTATCCAACGCTATTTCAAATGTTTTATCGTGCTCCTCTACAAAAAGAGTGGCTCCGCTAACATTCATCTTTATTTCTAAAATTTTATTTTCTTTGTCTTCCGTTCTTTGAACTTTCAAATACACATTGGCATCTATTATTTTATCATAAAAGTGTTCTAACTTATTTAATTTAATTTCAATAAGTTCAAGTAATTTTTTATCTGCTTTGAAGTTGGTGTTTTGAAATACAATTTCCATAATACTTTTTTGTTTTTTTAAGTTAATTTATATTGAGAGATTTATTTAAAATTCATCCTTTGGGATGTGCTTTTCTATATATTTGTTTTAAGTTATCTATGTTGTTATGTGTATATATTTGCGTAGCTGATAAATTGGCATGACCCAATAATTCTTTAATTGCATTCAACTCAGCGCCTCCGTTAAGTAATTGGGTAGCAAAAGTATGCCTTAATACATGCGGACTTTTTTTGCTATAAGTAGTATATGTAGCCATAATATTTTTAACAACTCGGTATACGAATTTAGGATACAATTGCTGATTTTTAATTGTATTAAACGTCCAAATGGAACTATTATCTGATAAAACATAAGGCTCTAAAATTAAAGCTAATTCTTTTGTAATAGGAATTATACGCTCTTTGTTTCGTTTTCCTAATACTTTGATTGTTTGATTAAGAATATCTACATTGGCCTTTTTTAAATTAATGAGTTCACTTAAACGAATACCTGTTTGATACAAAGTCATAAAAATGTCATTGGCTATTTGTTCGTCTTTCAAAGTATTTTCTTTAAGATTTTCTAGTATTTCAATGGTCTTAGTTTGCTCAATAAAAACAGGTAATTTTTTACCCATTTTAGGAGAGGAAACTTTCAACATCGGGTTTGTATTTACCAATTGATGTTTAAGAAGATACTTATAATAGGTTTTAAGTGAAGAAATTTTGCGGTTAACCGACTTAGCATCCATTTTTTGGCTCATTAGCTGTGCTAAAAAACTTTTTATTTGAAGATGTCCTATAGATTTTATATTGTCTATTTCAAATTCTTTTGAAATATAATTAAAACATTGTTCTAGATCTTTTAAGTAGGCCACACTGGTATTCACAGAAACTTTTTTTTCCGCTTTCAGATAGGTTTCAAATTGCGATATAAAAAAAGCGTCCGATAACATAAGTTAATCGGACGCTAAATTAATAAATATTTTGTAATTTACAAAAAATTAAACTGCATCTGCATTTTGACAGAACTGACGGTAAGCCGCTTTTCTTACTTCCATTCTACGTGTAATAGATGGTTTTTCGAATGCTTGACGAGATCTCAATTCTTTCATAACACCAATTTTTTCAAACTTTTTTTTGTACTTTTTTAAAGCTTTGTCTAAATTTTCGTTTTCTTTAATGCTTATGTAAATCATTTTTGTATTGTAGGTAATTTTAAGGAGCGCAAATATAAATAAATATTTTTAATAGACAAACATTATTTTAAAATTGTACGTGCAATTACCAATTTTTGAATTTCTGAAGTTCCC
>JABMMZ010000056.1 GCA_013205405.1 Bacteroidota bacterium
AAATTTAATGTTTACTTTATTATAGAAAAAGAAGATGAGCTAATTAATTTTACAATCAATAAAATTACTAAAAACGATGAGAAATACCGCATTTTAGATGCTCAAAATTTTGCTCCTGAAAATTTTAGCGAAGACTATTTTATATACTTAAATGTAAATTGTATGCCTACGGCTAATTGTTTTTATCAATTTATTAATGAAATTAATCTTCAAGAAAATGTAGAATTTATATATCCAGATAATGATTTTATTAATATAGACAATATTGATATTACCGAAAATCCATATTTTAAGCCAGATTGGAGTCCTCATACCTTGTTATCACGGAATTATATTGGCAAGCTTTTTCTTTTTTCTAAAACAATATTACATGATATTGATTGGCAATTTAACAATGAATATAAATTAGTGTTAAATTTAACTAAAGAGGCAAATAAAATTTCGCATATTTCACAAATATTATACCATGAATTTCCTGAAAAAATAAATTTCGATAAAATATTAGACAACCATAATGCTTTAAATAATTATTTATTTTACAATTTCAACAGAGCACAAGCCAAGCTATCAGAAGCTTCCTTAGGTTGTTTTGAACCATTATTCAATATAGAAAATTCGCCTTTAATATCTATTATTATTCCCTGTAGAAATAAGGCCTCTATTTTAGATGATTGTTTGAAATCCATTTTTGAAAAATCCTTATACACTAATTTTGAAATAATAATTATTGATAATGGCAGTGATGAAAAAAGCTTTTTTACAACCTTAGCTAAGTGGGAATTTACATACCCTGAGAAAGTAAAAAGTATTAAAATAAATATTCCTTTTAATTATTCTATTTTAAATAATCAAGCTTCAAAACATGCCAATGGAGACTATTTATTATTTTTAAATAATGATACAGAACTTATTTCTGAAAACTTATTTCTTGAATTACTGCAAATAGCACAATTAGAAAATGTAGGCGTAGTAGGACCAAAACTACTATATCCTAACAAAACATTGCAACATGCTGGCATCGTTCTAGCCTTGGATGATGCAGGAGGTCATGTATTTTCAGGCGCACATAAAGATACTGCAGGCTACTTCAATAATACAAATTGCCTAACAAATTACAGTGCTATTACAGGTGCTTGTATGATGATAAAAAAAGATAGATTTGAACTAGTAAATGGATTTGATGAAAATCTTTCTGTAGATTGTAATGATGTAGATTTGTGTTGTGAATTACTAGAGGCTGGATATTATAATGTTTATGTTCCTTGGGTAAATATGTTACATCATGAATGCTTAACAAGAGGCAATCCAATACTGAGTAAAAAATCTATGAAGCAACAAAACATTGAAAAGAAATATTTAATTGACAAAAGAAATAAACTAATCTCTAACGACCCTTTTTACAATATTAATCTATCACGACATTCAAAATTTTTTGAAATAGCAAATGACTAAAAATCCAATATATAGCTTTATTATTCCTGTATACAATACAGGTAATTATTTATTAGAAACCTTAGATTCAATTGCAAATCAAAATTTCGACCTCAATACATTTCAAGTCATTGTTATTGATGATTGCTCAACGGATGAAACTACACAATCTATAATTAAAAATTTTATTATAGATAATAATTATAACGGCTTAAAACTTGAAATAATTCAAAATAGTTCGAATAAATGGCTAGCTGAAACGAGAAATATTGGTGCTAAAAGTGCTAAAGGGGAATACCTAGTTTGCTTAGACAGTGATGATACTTTGGAAAAAGATTTTATTAAGCACACTTACCTTGCATTTGCAGCCTATCCAAATGCCTCTTGGGTGTATCCTAGTGTTAGAAAATTTGGGGCGATGAATAAGCAAGATATTGCAGAAAATTTTTCTGCAAAAAATTTGTTCTTAACAAACTATTGTGTGGCTGTTTCTCCTCTAAAAAGAGAACTTTGGGAGAAATTAGGCGGTCAAAGAACCTATAAAATTAGCCCTAATGTAAAACTTTACGAAGACTGGGATTTTTGGCAAAGAGCACTTGGGAAAGCTAAATTTGGCGTGCCCATTAAAAAAATAATTTTCAATTACCGTCAAAACATTAGCTCCTTAATGTCTAGAACAGAAAATGAAGGAAATCTTACTACCCTAATAGCTTACAGAAAAAACTGGACGAGTATATTTGGTTTAAAATTTTCAAACAGAAACTACAAAAAAGACAATAATAATTTTGCCAATAATTTTGGAATATTTTCTAGAATATTGCGAAAAATTATCAAGAAAATTTCTAATCGTTACCCTAGCAATCTAAGAATATCTGATATTTTATTATACATTTTTGCTCCCTCAATTTTTATTAAAAGTAAAATAAACACTAATTTTACCAAAGCCCATAAAATGGCTGGCTTTAACAATGGATTTAAACTAGACATTGACAAAAACTTACCTCCTTACAATGAAACTAAAAACACTGCTTTATGTGCCCATTATTGGTGGCATATTGGTGGGGCCGAAAATATTTTATTCGATTACATGAAATCACTTTCAACTAGTTTTGATAAAATAATAGATGTTGTAAATTTAAGCACCAAAAAAAGTGATACTTTAAGGAAAAAATTTGCTAATATATCTACTGAACAATTTGCATTAGATGAAATAGCAGATGGCGCATACCCAAGGCTTTTGGCCTTATGGGAACTTATCAAGTTAGAACAACCAAAAATTATTCTAAATATGAGCAATCCTTTTATTTACTTGTTATCACCTCTTATAAAAGAGAAATTTCCAAACACTATAATTTACGATTTATTACATTGCGAAGATTATGAAGACAATGGCTGGTTCGAAGCAGCTTATAATTTCCAAAATTATATTGACAAACGAATTGTTATAAGCCCCTATTGGAAAAAAATATTAATAGAAAAATACA
Organism: Bacteroidota bacterium; assembly: GCA_013205405.1. Classification (GTDB taxonomy): domain Bacteria; phylum Bacteroidota; class Bacteroidia; order NS11-12g; family UBA955; genus JABMMZ01. The sequence goes on from JABMMZ010000056.1 coordinate 2,916, forward strand.
AAGAAAAAGAAGACAAAATTAAGGTTATTTATAACATGGTTAATTTTAGTGCTTTTCAAAATAGTCAAGTAAATAAAGAAGAAAGTTTAAGTAAACTAAGTATAAAAAAAGGTAAAAAAATAATAGGTTTTTTAGGCAGATTTCAACAACAAAAAAGACCCGATTTATTTGTGGCTTTAGCAGAAAAAATGCAAAACAATTTAGACTTTCATTTTATAATGGCTGGTGATGGTGAAGATTACGAATTATTGAGTTCTAAAATAAAAAATCTGGATAATTTAACCTACCTAGGGGCAACAAATTCTCCTGAAAAAATTATTCCATTATTTGATGTAGGTATATTTCCAAGTTTGTACGAAGGTTATGCTAATATTACAATGGAAGCAGCTATTTCTGCTGTGCCCGTAATTGTTCCTAATATTACAGGATTTAAGGAACAAATTGAAAATGGTAATTTTGGTTTAATGTATGATGTAAAAGGAGATGCAGAAGATGTAGATGCCATAGAGAAAATATTATTAGAAAATTACGAAGCACTTACTAATCTAGGCCTAAATGGACCCAAATTTATTCAAAAATATCACAATGAAATTGAAATAAAAGAATCTTTATTTCAATTATTTAACGTTTAAAAAAAATATACTTTAGTATATAAAAAACTAATACGCCTTAGCAAATAAAACTCTTTGTGATGATGGATTGCCTGTTAAAACACAAGTGCCTACTTCTTGCTCATTATTCAAAGGAATACAACGAATAGTTGCTTTGGTAAGGTTTTTTATTTTCTCTTCTGTTTCGCTTGTTCCATCCCAATGTGCAGACAAGAATCCTGCTTTTTCTTCCAATACTTTTGTAAATTCATCCCAACTATCTACTTTATGAATACTGCTATCTCTAAAACTTTTAGCTTTTATATAAATTGCACTTTGAATTTCTTCTAACAAATTTTTAATAAAAATATCAATTCCTTCAATATTTATAACCGATTTTTCTTTGGTATCTCTTCTGGCTAGTTCAATGGTTCCATTTTCAATGTCGCGTGGCCCAATCCCTATTCTTAAAGGAACACCCTTAAGTTCCCATTCTGCAAATTTAAATCCTGGCTTGTGCGTATCTCTGTCATCAAACTTTACACTTATGTTATTTTTTTCTAAAGTTTTTTTAATTTCAAACGCTTTTTCTTGAACACGCGCTCTTTCTTCATCTGTTTTATAAATAGGTATTATTACAATTTGAAAAGGCGCTAGATTAGGTGGCAAAACCAATCCTTCATCATCGCTGTGCGCCATTATTAAAGCACCCATTAATCGGGTAGAAACACCCCAACTGGTAGCCCAAACATACTCTAACTTACCCTCTTTAGTTTGGAATTTCACATCAAATGCTTTTGCGAAATTTTGCCCAAGAAAATGAGAAGTACCCATTTGTAAAGCTTTGCCATCTTGCATTAAACCTTCAATGCAATAGGTTTCTACAGCACCTGCAAATGTTTCGTTAGACGTTTTAACACCTTTAATTACTGGAACACCTAGAAATGTTTCTGCAAACTCTGCATATACATCTAACATTTGCTTGGTTTCTACTAAAGCCTCTTCGGCTGTGGCATGCGCTGTGTGGCCTTCTTGCCATAAAAATTCAGAGGTTCTTAAGAATAAACGTGTGCGCATTTCCCAACGCATTACATTGGCCCATTGGTTTAGTAAAATAGGCAAATCGCGGTAGCTTTGTATCCAACTGCGGTAGGTATTCCAAATTATTGCTTCGCTTGTAGGACGAATAATTAATTCCTCTTCCAGCTTAGCGTCTGGGTCGACTATTATTTTTCTATTTTCATCTACTTTTAATCTGTAATGGGTTACAACTGCGCACTCTTTTGCAAAACCTTCTGCGTTTTTTTCTTCCTTTTCAAAGAAAGATTTCGGAATTAAAAGCGGAAAATAAGCATTTGAATGTCCTGTTTCTTTGAACATTTTATCTAATTGTTGTTGCATTTTCTCCCAAATGGCATAGCCGTATGGTTTTATTATCATACACCCTTTTACGGCTGCATGTTCTGCTAAATCAGCATTCTTAACTAAATTATTATACCATTCACTATAATTTTCACTTCTTTTTACCTTCTCAAATGCCATATTTTTATTTTTGGAATATTTTTTGTAACTTAACAAGTGCAAAGGTATTTAATTTACTCAAATTGCATAAACCAAATATAACACCATGAAACAATTAATTTATTTGTATCAAGTTTAACTCTTTTAGCTTCTTGCAGTATGCAAAAACAAGCTTCTACATCCTTAGGTAGAACAGATGATGTTTATTTTGCTTATATTAACAGTGGTTATGCCGATTATACTGTTCCTTAAACTTTAGCCAGTCCTAATACTTATTTTACGGCTAATAATAATGTAAGAACTACTAATTTTGTTATTAATGCTGGTTTTAATAATGATTAAAAGATAGTTAACATTATTTATTATTTTCAATTAGCATATCCCTTTCAATCTCCATAAAAGATAAGTACATTTGCATTCTAATTAATATTTATGAGTCATTTTGAATTACCAATATTCTGGAAAGATCACGAAGATATAGCCATGGCGCTTTACGAAAGATTTGGCAACGCATTTGGCGAATCTCAAATATACCGTATTCGCTTTACAGAACTCCTACAATGGATACTTGAAATTCCTAATTTTAAAGGAACAAAAGAAGAAAGCAATGAAGGTCATTTAGAAATGATACAAAGCCAATGGGTTTATGAATGGCGTGACAATCAATAATACATTCAACTATAATTTCTCGTAAATTACAGCTAAGCCTTGTCCAACACCAATACACATCGTAGCTAAGCCGTAACGCACATTGTCTCTTTTTTGCATTTCATGCAAAAGAGTAGTACTTATACGCGCACCACTGCATCCCAAAGGATGACCAATAGCAATTGCTCCACCATTCACATTTACGATATCGGCATATATTCCCAATTCTTGAATACATGCTAAACTTTGACTAGCAAATGCTTCATTTAATTCTGCCAAATGAATATCATTAATCGTTAAACCCGCACGCTTTAATGCTTTGCGAGTGGCCTCTACTGGGCCTATTCCCATTATTCTTGGCTCCACTCCACTAGCAGCTGTAGATACAATTCTTGCTATTGGGTTGATATTATGTTGCTTTACAAATTCTTCTGAAGCTATCGCTAACACACTGGCACCATCATTTACACTACTTGAATTTCCGGCAGTAACAGTTCCACCTTTTTTAAATGCAGGTTTTAAAGCTGCCATTACCTCCATTGAGCTAAGGCGAGGTTGCTCATCCTGATTAAATATAAGGGCATCGCCTTTTTTTTGAGGAATAGCATAATCAAAAATTTCATTTTTAAATTTCCCTGTATCATTGGCCTCTTTCCATTTTTTTTGTGAATTGATAGCAAATTCATCTTGCTGTTCTCTGCTTAAATTAAATTGTTCAGCTACATTCTCAGCTGTTTCGCCCATGGTATAAGGATGGTATAAAGCAGAGAGTGCGGTATTGGTAAAACGCCAGCCAATAGTGGTATCAAAAATTTCAGGAGCTCTGCCAAATGCTGTATCCGATTTGCCCATCACAAAAGGTGCTCTGCTCATACTTTCTACACCGCCTGCTAGGAATAAATCGCCATTACCAAAGGCTATTTCCATAGCAGAATTGGCAATAGCTTGCAAGCCACTGGCGCATAATCTATTGACGGTATAACCAGCTACAGTAGTTGGCAACCCAGCCAATAAGCTGGCCATTCTTGCTACATTTCTATTATCCTCACCTGCTTGGTTAGCTGCGCCTAATATCACTTCTTCGGTCAAGCCAAAATCTATGTTTGTATTTCTTTTAATTAAAGCTTTGATAGCCTCCGAAGCCATATCATCTGGACGTGAATTGGCTAAAGTACCGGCATATTTTCCTACAGCACTTCTAACGGCATCTATTACATATACAGGATTATTCATTTTTTAAGAAATTTAATGGGTTCAAAACTACAATAAAGTTAGTATTTATTTATTAAGTAATAATGGAAAATTGAGACCTTAAAATTCATAATGGTATTGTTTGCATTTTCTTATTTTTTTAGCATATAATGGAAATACCAAAAATAAAAAAGAAGTAAGCAAATATAAAACGCCTTTTAAATTTTAAAAAGATTTGAAATCTGATAAAATATCTATTGAATCGCATTGAGGGCATTTAATTATTTCTTACGCTCATCTGTTAATGGGGTGTTATTTATTTCATTAACAACTAAAATAGATACCTCAAGATCATTGGCATTTATTTTTAATTGAATACCTCCTAAAACAGTATTGAACAATGGATTTAAGCCAATCATATTTTCATTTAATAAAAAACTCTCTATGCCTTCATTATCAAGTTTTGATTGCAATAAATGGGCATCAATAGAATTATCAAAAGTTTTTAAAGTTACTAATTGCATAAAATAAATGTTAGTACGAAATTACAAAAAATAAACAGCTAAGCGCACAATATTTACAAAACAATTTACGTTGTAATTATATGAATACTTATAAATTAATCTTCGTTTTAGCTATTGTCATTGTGTTTATTAGCACACAATCTTGCAGTAATCGCTGTTATGCTGTAACAAAAAACAAAGGTAAAAGTTGTAATAGGTTTTAGATTATTTCAAAAACCTAAAACTCTTTCCACCAAAAACAGCATTGGCTCCTAACTCTTCTTCAATACGTAATAGCTGGTTATACTTAGCCATTCTATCGCTTCTAGAAGCAGAACCCGTTTTTATTTGCCCACTATTCATTGCCACAGCAATATCGGCTATTGTATAATCTTCGGTTTCGCCACTTCTATGGCTTATAATATTGGTATAACTATTTCTGGTTGCCAAGTTAATGGCGTTAATGGTTTCTGTTAACGTACCAATTTGATTTACTTTTACCAATATACTATTGGCTATACCTTCTGTAATTCCTTTTTGTAAACGGTTAACATTGGTAACAAATAAATCATCGCCTACCAATTGTACTTTATCGCCAATGGCTTGTGTTAATTTTTTCCAACTCGCCCAATCGTCCTCTGCACAACCATCTTCAATGGAAATAATGGGATATTTATTCACCCAAGTTTTCCAATAATCCACCATTTCATCTCCTGTTAATTGGCGTTTATCACTTTTCTTAAATACATACAAGCCTTTTTCTGCATCCCATAATTCACTTACTGCAGCATCCATGGCTATATAAACATCTTCACCTGGTTTAAATCCAGC
>JABMMZ010000057.1 GCA_013205405.1 Bacteroidota bacterium
CAAAGAATGTATTTAGAAGATTTATTAGTGACAGAAGAAATGCGTGGTAAGAAAATAGGTGGTTTATTATTTGACACCTTAATACAAGAAGCAAAAGATAAAAAATTTATAGGAATGAACTGGCAGGTATTAGATTGGAATGAACCCGCTATTAATTTTTATAAAAAGTACAATGCCAGCTTTGACCCCGAGTGGTTAAACTGCGCTATTAGTTTTAATCAAAAATAGTTCGCATCCATTCATTTCTTTTTTTACCTAAAGAAACTGAGAGTGCAATTTCAAAACCATTTTGTTTTAGTTTGGCACCCGATAAATCGTTATTATAAATATCATAACTTAAGCCAAAAGTATATTTATCCATCATAATGGAAACACTAGGTATAAGTGCATCATCCAAACGATTAAAACAGCCAATGTAAATACGATTAATTTTATTCGTCTTGTCTTTAAAAGGAAAACTGTATAAGCCCCCTACCACTGCTTGATTCAATCCATTTTTATTGGAAAAAGAAAGATGAGTCATAAAAGTGCTCCCATTTTCTAAGACCTTTTCAAAATTAAAAAAGGCAGACGACTTCATTCCAGAGGCAGTGTCTACACTAAGTACTAATGTTTTGGGCTTTGATAAAAAAGAGGCAGTAAGGCCCCTTGCAAAAACATATTTTCTGTATGACGCGTAAAAAGAAGGCCCGTATTGAAATAAAAATCTTGAGGAAAGGATTTGATGCTATTTAAATAATCATAGTTGCCATCGGTATATGTTCCATCTATATTAAAGCCTTCTCCAAAACGAAGTTTAGACCTGTCTAAATAGGTTTGGCCATAAGTTACACCCAAGCCTAAAGAAAGTTCATTTTTTAAATTTGCATCTAAGAAAAGATGATAAGCAAAATCTAAGGTGATATAATTAGAATTAAGTAGCCCCGCCATAGCCTGGTCAGATATAACTTGTGCCCCTATTCCAAAATAATTTTTTTGTTCGGGGTCGACATTTTTAAAACGGCTATCCCATCCTGAAACCAAGGTTCTATATAAATTATTCCCATCTAAAAATTGTGATTTAAGATTACTTTGAATACGCTGCTCATAATTACCATTTCCTACTGAAGCTGGACTTAAAAATTGAGAACTCATATAGGGTTGAGATAAATCAATTCCCTGCTGCGCATATGTATTTACTGCAAAAAAAATGAACAATAATAATATAAAGGGCTTTTTATTCAAATTTGTTTTGCATTATCTATTTTAATAAAAGAACTGTTCCTGATAAATGTTCTGTGACGTTATTTTTATTTATAAAATCGGCAATCTATATATATACATCGGCATCTAACATAACGCCTCCATATCTTCCATCCCAGGCACCGTCTTTATCGCTAAAAATAAGTTTACCCGATTTGGTGAAAACTCTAAAACTTATAATACTAGTGACATACCCATTTTGAACAATCTTAAAAGTATCGTTATGCCCATCGCTATTGGGTGTGAAGGCATTGGGGATTTGGAAGACGGGCGATGCTGGTGGAGCAGTAATTGTGATAGTTCCTTTGATTGCTATTATATCATAATTAGAATTACTTAACCCAGTAATGATTGGCTCAAGATATATTCCAGAAGCACCAGTAGAGGTTAATGGTGTATAGTTAGTCGTATAGGTAACAGATCCAGTAATGTCAGAAGCATTATCCGCTCCCACTAAACCAGAATAGGTATATACTGCATCATTTAAAATTTTAGCTAGTTCAGTTTTAAAATTAACAGACTGATCTCCTGCTACAACATTTAGTGTTGCTTTTTTAATTTCTAAATTATCGCCTACATAATTAATATCATAATTAGGAGAACTTAGCCCACTTGGAATAATTGTATAGCTACCTACGTTTTTAGCCCCTTGTGAAGTACCAGTATAATTTAATGTACCAGTCAAATTGCTAATTTGATCGCCAGCTGCAAGCCCAGTGGGTACTACTCCATTACCACCTGTATAGGCTGTTCCATTGTAGGTAATAATATGAGGCTTTGCGGTAATAGTTAATGGTGCTTTAGTAACTGTTAAGCTGCCATTAACATAACTAATAGTATAGTTCGGATCTGTTGCTGCAGAAGGAATAATTGGATATGCTCCTACTGGAGAGTTTGGAAGGGCTGTAGTAATAATTGTTGGCCAAGTGATTGTAGCTAAGTCTACATTTACTAAACCCGAATATGTATATGTTAATGTTATAGGTGTTGCC
>JABMMZ010000058.1 GCA_013205405.1 Bacteroidota bacterium
ACCCAACATTCTGTAAGATTTTTATTAGAAAGTGGTGTTAAGCCAGATATTTTAGTTTGTAGAACCGAGCATCCATTAAATACAGAACTGAGAAGAAAAATAGCTTTATTCTGTAATGTAAATGTCAATGCAGTAATTGAATCTATAGATTTAGATACTATTTATGATGTGCCTTTGGTAATGTTTAAAGAAAAATTAGATAAAGTAGTTTTATCTAAATTAAAGTTAGCCTCAAAACATGAACCAGAATTGGATCAATGGAAGGAGTTTCTTCAACATGTAAAACATCCAAAGAATGAAGTAAATATTGCCTTGGTTGGAAAATATGTTGAATTGCCAGATGCTTATAAATCCATCAATGAAGCCTTTATTCACTCTGGAGCAGCCAATGAATGCGCAGTAAAAGTGAAATACATTCATAGTGAATTATTAACAGATGATAATGCTAAAGATAAATTGAAAAATTTTGATGGGATATTAGTTGCTCCTGGTTTTGGCGGACGAGGAATTGATGGTAAATTATCTACTATTAAATTTGCAAGAGAAAATAAGATACCTTTCTTCGGAATTTGTTTAGGTATGCAATGCTGTGTTATCGAATTTGCTAGAAATGTAATTGGTTTTAAAGATGCCCATAGTGTGGAAATGAATGAGAAAACAAAATATCCAGTGATAGATATGATGGCTTCTCAGAAAAGGATTACTCAAAAAGGCGGCACTATGCGTTTAGGTGCTTACGATTGTAATTTAAACAAAGGTACTCAAGCATTTAAAGCCTATGGAAAACCAAAAATTAGTGAACGTCATCGCCACCGTTTCGAGTTTAATAATAAATATACAGCCGACTTTGAAAAAGCAGGTATGGCACTAACAGGTATAAACCCTGAAACCAATTTAGTGGAAATAGTAGAATTGCCAAATCATCCTTATTTTGTTGGTGTTCAATTTCATCCTGAACTTAAAAGTACTGTTGAAAATCCACATCCATTATTTGTGCGCTTTATTAAAAAAGCTTTAGAATTGAAAAACTAATGTTGACTTATAAAAATCATTTTTTATAGTTATTTTAGTCCTTTATGTTGCCTAAATTATTTTTGATATTTGTATTATAAAATATAATTAATAATAAAAATGGAAAAACATGATTTGCACCACGAATTCCCAGAATTTGATCAAAAAATTCATGATATGAAAATGAATAACACACATTTTAAAAAACTATTTGATGAGTATCATAAAGTTAACAATGAAATCCACAGTATTGAAACTAGAGCTTTAGCCACTGATGATATTACTCTTAATGCATTAAGAGCAGGGTGAGTTTTATTGAAAGACGAACTTTATGAAATGCTAAAAACATAAAAATTTATTCAATCTTTTTGAAAAAGGCTTGTAATTCATTTTGCAAGACTAATTTTGTACTATAATTAATTTGTTTTATGAAAACTATTAATGGTGGTGATCACCTAGCCCATGCACATGCTTATGCGCTAATTCTTCTTCTGAAGCCTCTCTAACAGATAAAATGTTTCCTTTAAAATTCAAAGATTGATCAGCCAAAGGGTGATTAAAATCAATTAAAACATCATTATCATCAAAACTTAAAATAATACCATTCATTGGATTGCCATAATTATCTTGCATTGGCACCATATTGCCTATTTGCAAAACATCTGCAGAAACATCAGGACCATTAAAAACCTCGCGAGGTACATTTACTTTAAAATCTGTATTCGACACACCATAAGCATTTTCGGCAGACAAATCGAAACTAAAGGTATCTCCTGCTTTTAAGTTAGCTAGGTTGGAATCAAAATGGGGCAGGGTAGCGCCAATACCATGAATAAAAACAAAAGGTGTTTCAATAGTTGCTGTATCAGCAATATCACCATTTTGTAAAGTTAAAGTGTAGGTCAATGATACTACTTTATTTTTTTCTATTTGCATTATAAAATTGTTCTTTTTGAAGGCGCAAGAATAAGCTAAAAATAAATAAAATAATTATTTCCCTTTAAAATCTGCTTTTCTTTTTTCAACAAAAGCCGCCATGCCTTCTTTTTGGTCTTCGGTAGCAAAAAGCATATAAAAATTCTTACGTTCAAAAAATAAAGCTTCTTGTAGTGGCATTTCAAAAGCTTTCAAAACACTTTCTTTTGCCATTTGTACTGCAATTGGCGATTTTTCAGCTATCGTTTGTGCCAATTGAACAGCCTCTGTTAAATAAAATTCTACAGGTACTACTTTATTTACCAAGCCATAATTTAAAGCCTCTTGAGCGCCTATAAATTTACCTGTTAATACCATTTCCATTGCTTTTACTTTGCCTACAGTTCTGGTTAATCTTTGAGTACCTCCAGCACCTGGCATTACACCTATACTTATTTCTGGTTGGCCAAATTGAGCAGTATCACTAGCTATTACCATATCGCAAATCATTACCAACTCGCAACCACCACCTAAGGCAAAACCACTAACGGCCGCTATCAGAGGTTTTTTAGTTTTTCTAATAGAATCCCAAGTTGTAAATTGGTCAATTTTTAGCATGTCTATGGCATTTCTGCCTGCCATTTGCTTTATATCTGCACCAGCAGCAAAAACTCTTTCATTGCCGCTAATTATTATGGCTCTTACCGAATCGTCAGCATCTAATTCCACTAAGGCTTGTTTTATTTCTAGCATTAGTTCCAAGTTTAAGGCATTCAACTCTTTGGGTCTATTCAATTGAATATGAGCTACAAAAGGCGCTATTTGAGGATTAACAAGAATATATTGGTTTGACATTGATGATAAATAATATTGGCAAAAGTATGAAATTTATTTTTTAATTTTAAATTCAATTACCTACTTTTGCATTCCGCTCTAAAAAAAGTAAGCCCAGGTGGCGGAATTGGTAGACGCGCTGGTCTCAAACACCTGTGGGAAACCGT
>JABMMZ010000059.1 GCA_013205405.1 Bacteroidota bacterium
CCATTAATCTATGCCAAATAAATATTAATGCTTTACCAGAAGGCATATACAATGTAGTGGTAAAAACCAATGCTACCGTTTATAATCAAAAAATAACGGTGGTGCATAATTAGGGTTAAATAACTTAAATAAATAAAAAAGAGAACTTGTAAAATAGTTCTCTTTTTTTTGTGAAAACTTTAATTGAGCGCGTTGTCTTCAAATTAATTTCTGCCAGTTTTATAATTTTTTATGTAGGTTTGTATCTTTCAAATAATTAATTAAATGTTAGAAATTGGCCATCAATTATCACTTACTGCTATTCAAGAGTTAATAAATTCTAAAGCCCCATTAAAATTAAGCCATTCAGCCATACAAAATATTGAAAAATCTTACAATTATCTTCAAAAGAAAATTTCTAATCAAGAGACGGTTATATATGGCATAAATACAGGTTTTGGGGCATTGTGCAATACCATAATTCCTAAAGAAAATTTGGCAGAACTGCAATACAATTTATTGCGCTCTCATGCCTGTGGAACTGGCGAGTATGTGCCAAAAGAGGTGATTAAATTAATGCTTTTACTAAAAGCACAATCATTGGCTTATGGCTACTCAGGTGTGCAATTAAGTACAGTACAACGGCTAATAGATTATTATAATTTAGATATTATGCCTGTTGTATACCAACAAGGCTCATTAGGTGCCAGTGGAGATTTAGCTCCCTTGGCTCATTTGTGTTTACCGCTTATTGGCGAAGGCCATGTTTGGCATAATAATGAAATAGTAAGCGCAAAAACTGTTTTAGAACAGCATCATTTATCTCCTATAACACTAGGCCCTAAAGAAGGTTTGGCATTGATAAATGGCACACAATTTATGAGTGCATACGGTGTTCATTGTGTTTTAAATTCCAGAAAAATAATAAGCCAATCGAATACTATTGCAGCACTTAGTATTGATGCATTTGATGCCAGAATTGAACCTTATTTATCACATACGCATTTGATCAGAAATCAGCAAGGGCAGATAAAAACTGGTAAAATAATTTTTGATTTATACAAGGTAGTTCTATAATTTCTCAAACAAAAAACAATGTGCAAGACCCCTACTCTTTCCGCTGTATTCCACAGGTGCATGGCGCAAGTTTAGATGCCTTAAACTATGTTGAACAAATATTTGAAAATGAGATAAATGCAGTAACAGATAATCCAAATGTATTTGTAGAGGAAGATTTGATTATTACTGGAGGCAATTTTCATGGGCAAACCTTAGCACTTTCGTTAGACTTTGCTGCTTTGGCATTAGCAGAATTAGGTAATATTTCTGAACGCAGGACTTTTCAATTGATAAGCGGCAGTAGAGGTTTACCCGCTTTTTTAACTAACAATCCTGGATTAGAAAGTGGCTTAATGATAGCCCAGTATGCGGCTGCTAGCATTGTAAGTCAAAATAAACAATTGTGCACACCTGCAAGTATAGATAGTATAGTAAGCAGCAATGGACAAGAAGACCATGTAAGTATGGGTGCCAATGCAGCTACAAAATTGGCTAAAATTTGTGAGAATGTATTTCAAATACTCGCCATAGAATTAATAACTGCCGCAAGGGCTATGGAATACCGCAAGCCTTTGGAAACCTCGCCTATTTTAAAAACTTATTTAGATAATTTTAATCATACTGTAAACCCAAGTACTAAGGATGAATTTTTATCTCCAATTTTATTAAAGACTAAAGAATTTATAAAAGCCAATGACTAATAAACCTAAAAAATGGAAAATGATACTCTTAACTTGGATATGTATTTATCCATTAATAAATATTCTTTTTTTTGTGTTAATGCCTTACATGATTGAGTTTCATCAGTTGCTAAAAACACTTATTCTTACCTTAATTTTAGTACCTCTGTTAAGTTTTTTATTACCACTACTTCAAAAGAAATTTTCGAATTGGCTTTATAAATAATCTAATACAAATTCATCATTAAATTTAGGTCTTTGTATTTCATCCCAAACTTATTAGCCAACGATTGATTGACTAAAGCTCCTTTATAAATATAAACCCCATTTCTGAAGCCTTTGGCTATTCTTACCAATTCGTAAAAGCCGCCATAATTGCTCATATCGTTAATTAAAGGTGTAAAAATATTACTCAATCCATAGCTTGCTGTTCTAGAAACACGAGCCGTAATATTGGGCACACAATAATGAATTACATTATGTTTTTTGAATACTGGATTTTTATGATTAGTTATTTCACTTGTTTCAAACACACCTCCTTGATCTATGCTTACATCAATAATAATACTATTTGGTTTCATTTGCTGCACCATTACTTCAGATACAACAACTGGACTTCTGCCCATTTCGCCTCTTAGTGCCCCAATAGCAATGTCAGCAGTTCGTAAGGCCTCTTGTAATATATTGGGTTGAATAGTACTTGTAAATATTTTTCCTCCCATATTTTCTTGCAATCGTCTTAAGCGATAAAGTTCGTTATCAAAAACTTTTACATTGGCTCCTAAACCCAATGCAGCTTTACAAGCATACTCTCCTACTGCGCCTGCACCTATTATCACCACTTGAGTTGGGGGTATACCTGTAAATCCACCTAACAATTCGCCTTTGCCTATATTGGCATTATTTAAATATTCTGATGCTAATAAGATAGATGCATGTCCTGCCATTTCGCTCATAGCACGAATAATTGGATATGAACCACTGTCATCCTGCAAGAATTCATAAGAAATTGCATTGATACGTTTTAACAATAATTTATTGAGTGTTACATCTGTCAATTGATCTAATTGTAAAGCAGAAATAAGCACCTGCTCTGGACGCATTAGGTCAATTTCTGAATGGGTGGGTGGTTCTATTTTTAAAATAATATCTGCCTTAAAAATATCCTCATGCGAATGTGCTATCCTAGCGCCTGCTTCGCTATACTTTTCGTCTACAAAATTGCTAGCATTTCCTGCTTTGCTTTCTATTACAATTTCATGTCCATTATTCACTAAAAAAGCAACCGCACTGGGGGATAATGGCACTCTATTTTCTTGTTGAGTTGTTTCTTTTGGAATTCCGATAAATAAACCTGTAGCATTTTTTTTCAATGGTGCTGCTTGCTCAAGTGGTTGCATTGCAAAGGCTTCTTTAGCAATATCATTAAACGAAATTAAACCTTTTTTTTGTTGCGGCATAGAATTATGTACTAATTAATAATCAATATGTACAAATATAATTACTAATTGTGATTAATCAAGTATTTATACACAATAAAAACATTGCTTTTTGAGTTATCTACTATTAGCTTTGTGCTAATATTAAAAAATGGTTAAAAAAATAATTTTTTCTCTCTTGTTCATATTTAGTGTTCAATTAAGTAATGCTCAAAATAATTCTGTAAAAAGAATTGATAGTTTAACCCATGCTTTTATGCAAGGCACTACGCCTAAGCAAAAAATTATTTTAACACCTGATGAACTTAATAATTTAACAGAAGAACGTTTCAACGAATTGGTTTCTACTCTGGGCAGCACCATCGACTTTAAATATAATGATGTAGTGAAAAGTCAGATAGGTTACATGAAAAATCCTGCTAGTACATTTTTATCCAAAGCCTGTGGTAGAAAAGACATTTATTTTAGAATATTCGAAAATATTTTAGATAAAAAAGGCATGCCAGATGAAATAAAATACCTTTCTATTGTTGAATCTCTGCTTAGTCCAAATGCTGTAAGTTGGTGCGGAGCTACTGGCCTATGGCAGTTTATGCCAGCTACTGGCAGAATGATGGATTTACGAATAGATAATGAAGTAGATGAAAGAAAAGATATTTACAAAAGCACTGAAAAAGCTTGCGATTATTTACAAAGTAATTACAATAGATTTGGTGATTGGTTATTAGCTTTAGCATCCTATAATGGCGGCCCAGGCAATGTAAACAAAGCCATAGCCCGCAGTGGTGGCAAAAAAACTTTTTGGGAAATAAAACCATATTTACCAAAAGAAACTCAAAACTATGTGCCTAAATTTATTGCAACAGTATTTTTAATGTCTTTTTACCCTCCTCTAGAAGAAAGTGCTAACAAGCTAGAAGCACATGAAATGGTGGTTCCAGTAAACGTTTGTTGCCCTATAGATATGAAATATATTTCTGCAGTAATCAATATTAGTGAATATGAGCAACTAGAGTGGAATAGCGTTTACAGAGGAGGTATTATTCCTCAATTTGTAAACAACAAAACTGTGATTTTACCATATGAAAAAGCTATGCAACTTTGCCAATTTCAAGATAGTATTTATTTAATAAGTGCTAATTCTTTTAATCCTGAAAATTATATTAAATATGAAACTTACACTACTATTCATAAAGTAAAAAAAGGAGAAACAACAACCCAAATTGCAGATATTTATAATATTTATAGCACAGATATTAAAAGATGGAACAGATTAAAAAGTAATAAACTAAAAGCTGGAACAAGCCTTAAAATTATTAAATCAAGAGAAGTAGTTTTACCTCTGAGTTCAAATGAAAATAAGGAATTCTTTTTTTATATTACTACTTTTGAAAGTCAAACAATTTACGATATTTGTAATAAATTTACTGAGTTTGACACCATTAAAATTTGTCAAATAAATGGTATTGAAAGCACGCAAACGCCTTTAGGAAAAGGAAAAATTATTAAATTATATACCAAATCTAACTAAATGTTTACTACCAAATCTACCACTTATCTCTTATGTTTAATTACTATCTGCATTTCGGCTTGCAAATCTTCTGAAAAAAATAAACTTGAAAATTCAGTCGGTAAGCTAGGTACACTTACCATAGTATCTAATAAAGAAACGCATACTGAATTACAAAATACCTATAACAACATTTTCTTAGGACAAGAAAACAAGAATCTTTCTGCACCATTTAACGAAGTATTACAGCCAGACGAAGCAGATTTTTTTAAATTTTTTTATAACCAAAGAACCATATTAGTAATGGTAACTGAAGATAATTACAATAACTTAGATGACCTTGTAACTGAATTCAAAAAAGAGGATATTTTAAATTATATTAATAGTGCTCCATTGATTATTAAATCATCAAAAAATTTATTTTCCAAAAACCAAGAAATACTATATCTCTTTGGAAAGAATACACAAGATTTAAAATATAAATTAGAACAAAATTCTTTTGAAATAATTAATCTTTTGTTAAAAAACGAACTCAATGCTCAAATAAACGCTTTGCAAAATGACACTTCCGTTAATGCTAAATATTACAACGAAATTAAATCAAATTTTGGGGTTGGTGTTCAAATCCCCAGTGGTTTTATGCTTAAAAAACAAACTCCCAATTTTTTTTTCTTTCAAATGACTGATAAATCGGATGCTAATAAGCCAAAAGAAATAGGCCTAATGATTCATGCCTACAAATATAAAGATACAACCGATTTTAGTTATTTAAATATTAGAACACAAAGAGACAGTTTATGTAAATACAATATGCCAGGCGAAATAGCCGGCACTTATATGAGCACTTCGGAAAGCGAGGAGTACCCAGCAAGACAAAGACAAGATTTAATGTTGAATGGTTACAAAACTACTAAAGTTTCTGCCTGGTGGACAGTTAAAGGGATTAGTATGGCCGGACCATTTACTAGATATATTGTGTATGTTCCAAAAAAAAATAGCATCTTTGCTTTCGAAGGATTTATTAATAAAGCAAATTTAGATATCAATGATAAAGATATTCGCTTAATTGAAGCCATAGCACAAAGCATTAAATAAATGAACTATTTAGAAAAAAAACATATTGTTATTTTCGCGTCAGGCAATGGCAGTAATGCTTTAAACCTAATAAGATATTTCAAAAAATCGGATTCTATTGCTGTTAGCGCTATTTTTTGCAATAAAAAAAATGCAGGGGTTGTACAAAAAGCAATTGACAATAGAGTAGCCATTCAAATAATAAATAAAGAGGATTTTTATACTTCCAAAAATGTTATAAATTGGGTAGCCCAATGCAGTCCTGACCTTATTGTTCTAGCTGGTTTTTTATGGCTTGTTCCTCAAGATTTTATTCAATTTTTTAGTGGTAAAATAATTAATTTGCACCCTTCTTTATTACCTAAATATGGCGGAAAAGGCATGTTTGGCCACCATGTGCACGAAGCCGTTTTAAATGCAAATGAAACAGAGACAGGCATTACAATACATGAGGTAAATGAAGCCTTTGACGAAGGTAAGACATTGTTTCAGGTTAAATGTCATATTTCTGAAAATGATTCTATTGAAACTATTTCATCTAAAATTCATGACCTAGAGCATGAGCATTTGCCCATAGTGGTTGAAAGGTTTTTGAATGGCTAAAAAATTATATATTCAATTAATAATTATTAATTCTATATTATTATTTAATAATTCAGCATCTGCATGGGGTTTTTATGGCCATAAAAAAATAAACGAAACTGCAGTATATACTTTACCAAAGCCTTTATTTGGATTTTACAAAACACATGTTGAATACATTACCAACCATGCTGTAGATGCAGATAAAAGACGCTATATTATATCTGAAGAAGCTTGCAGACATTTTTTAGATGGCGATTTTTATGAGCGTTCATTACCTCTTGATACTATCCCAAAATTTTACAAAGATGCTATAGCCAAATATACAGAAGATACAGTTTTACACCATGGCATTGTACCTTGGCATATTCAAACTATGATGTATAGATTGACTGAAGCTTTTAAAATGAAAGACGCTCCCAAAATATTAAAATATAGTGCAGATTTAGGCCATTATATTGGTGATTGTCATGTTCCTTTGCATGCATCTTCCAATTATAATGGGCAAAAAACCAATCAAGTGGGTATCCACGGCTTATGGGAAAGCCGATTGCCTGAATTGTTTAATTCTGAATATGATTTTTTTACAGGTGTTGCAATATACGTAGACAAACCTGTAAATGATATTTGGAAAGCTTATGAACAAAGTTTTTCTTTGGTAGATAGTGTATTAAAAACTGAAGAAAAAGTTTCACTTTTATTTCCATTAGATAAAAAATATGCTTTTGAAACCAGAGGCACCCAACTTGTAAAAGTATATTCTCAAGAATTTAGCAAAGCGTATCATTTAGCACTAGGAAATATGGTAGAAAACAGATTAAGAGCCTCTATAAATTTGCTTGGAAATTTATGGTATACTTGTTGGATAAATGCAGGCCAACCAGACTTGCCAAACATGCCGAAAGAAGAGAAAACAAAAGAGGAAGAGGCGCCCATACAACAAGAAAAAATGATAGGAAGAGAGGAAGAGTGATGCAGTAATGACTAATTAATAATGAAGAACAAATAACTCAGTAAAAATAACTAATAACATTCCCCCTTGACCTACCAAGAAACCTTAGACTACCTTTACACCAAACTTCCCAATTTTACAAGAGAAGGCGCAGCTGCGCTTAAGCCAGATTTAACTAATACCATTGCAATTTGCGATATACTGGGCAAACCTCAAAACACCTTTAAAAGTATTCATGTAGCAGGTACTAATGGCAAAGGCAGCATTAGCAATATGTTATCGGCCATATTTCAAAAACATGGTTTTAAAACAGGACTTTACACCTCTCCACATTTAATAGATTTTAGAGAAAGAATTAGAATAAATGGAGAAATGGTAAGCAGAGATTTTGTTATAAATTTTGTTGAAAAAATATCCCCACATATTGACCGTATTAAGCCCTCTTTTTTTGAAATTACAGTAGCTATGTGCTTTCAATATTTTGCTGAACATAAAGTTGATTATGCCATAATAGAAACAGGACTCGGTGGCAGATTAGATAGCACAAATATTATTTCTCCAATTTTAAGTATTATTACCAATATTGGATACGACCATGCAGATTTATTAGGCAACACATTACCTTTAATTGCAAGAGAAAAAGCTGGAATAACTAAATATAAAATACCTGTGATTATTGGCGAAAGCAATTCAGAAACTGATCCTGTTTTTATTGAAAAGTCAAAACAAGAAGAAGCAATTATATACTTTGCCGACACCAATCCTAATTATTATAACACTGAAATTGAATCTGATTTAAAAGGCTCGTATCAACAAAAAAATCTTGTAACTGTAATGCAAGCAGTAGAAGTTTTAAAAACGTTAGGTATTCCTTTAGATTTATTTAAAGTAGCATCTGCTTTACAAAATGTAAAACAACTAACGGGCTTTAGCGGAAGATGGGAAATATTAAGTACAAAGCCACTCATTATTGCAGACACAGGCCACAATGAGCATGGATTAAAATTAGTAATAGAACAAGTACTTAAACAAAAATACGAAAACTTACATATTGTCTTTGGTATGTTAAAAGACAAAGATAGAACTAAAATTCTAAAACTTTTGCCTCAAAATGCAACTTATTACTTTTGCAGCCCCAATTTACCTAGAGGCTTAAATCCAGATGATTTGCTGCTAGAATGTTTAGAACTAGGTTTAAAAGGAAATGTATTTACTACCGTAAAAAATGCATTGCAAGCAGCTAAAAATAATGCAAAAAAGGATGATTTAATTTTTATAGGTGGCAGTACATTTGTAGTGGCGGAAATTATATGACAGACAAAAAATTAATCGTATTTACAGATGGGGCTGCACTTGGAAATCCAGGCAGAGGAGGGTACGGAATAGTTCTGAAATGGGGCAGCGCACGCAAAGAAATAAGTGAGGCCTTTGAGCTAACCACCAATAATAGAATGGAACTTATGGCAGTAATTGTAGCCTTAGAAACACTCAAAAAAGAAAAATTAAATATCCATATATACACAGATAGCAAATACGTTTGCGATGCCATAGATAAAAAATGGGTTTGGGGATGGCAAAAAAAAGGGTGGAAAGACAAAAAAAATATTGATTTATGGAAACGTTTCATACTCCTTTATGATCAACATATCGTTAGCATGCATTGGGTAAAAGGGCATGCAGGAATAGAAGAAAACGAAGTGTGCGATGTATTAGCAACTACAGCCGCTAAAAACGGACCATGGAAAAAAGATTTTGGGTACAAACAAGAAAATAATGTCTCATTAATTTGATAATATATTTCTATTTCTTGATACTTATTATTAATAATTTATCTATTATAATTCATTTTGGCATATCTTGTGCAATAAGTTTAAGAAAACAGCGTTAATTTAGCAGCATATTTTATGAAAAATACTTTTCTTCTTTCAATCTTAATATTCGGTGTTGTATTTAATGGCAGTGCACAGACTAGTTTTAGTAGTGATCCTAATGTATTCATTACAGAATTTACAAAATATATAAAAGATGCTAAAAAAACAGAACTTACTAAATCTGTTGTAGCTTTTGCTACCAATTGGAAAACCAATAAAATTACCCCTGAGCAACAAAAGAACATTATTAAAATTACTAATAATATGATGTATAAGCAATTGCCTAGAGACCAATATTTTGAGTTATTAGTAAGCAACTTAGATTTATATTTTAAAAAGAAATTAAATCCTAATATTTTAAAGCAATGGCAAGATATAAGTAAGACCTTATTAGACAAAAATCCGAAAGATTATTTAGCTTTTATGCAAACTGCAAACACTTTATTTACAGACAATACTTTATATAAAAGTGGTACTACAAGATGGTATGCTAGCAATTCAAATTTTGATATAAGTTTGGTTAATAATAAAATATGTATTTCTTTTAAAAGCCTTGATTTAATATGTGAAAATGCAGTAGATAAAATAAAAATATTAAACTGCGCTGGTAGTTATTTTTCAGAAAAAACAAACTGGGTGGGCACAAAAGGTAAAATAAACTGGGAGCGTTTAGGAAAACCTGAAACTGAGATATTAGCTGAATTTAAAACTCATAAAATAGATTTAAGCATTTCTACAATAATTGTTGATTCGGTATTATTAAAATATCCTAAAATATCTGCTACACCAATACTGGGCAGATTAATAGATAAGTTAACTGAAGGCTCTGCACCAGATCTTGTAAAAAAATCTGGCTTTCCTGCATTTGCAGGTTACCAACCTAGTATTGAAATAAAAGGAATAGTAGGCGACAAAGCTATTTATAGAGGGGGATTTAGTATGGCTGGAGCAGCGGTCAATAGCCAAACTTTTGGTGGAGGTATGGCTAGTATTAATTTATTATACAAAGGAAAACCTTTGGTAGAGTTAAAATCTGAAGCTTTCAAACTAGATAGTGGCAATGTATTAAGTCTTCATACAGACTTGAAAATAAAAGTAGATACAGGCTTTATTACACATCCAAATTGTATTATAAACTATAATATCAAGAAGAAAAGATTAACAGTTACAAAAGGTTCTGAAGGACTTATGCGTATGCCTTTTTCAGACAATTACCATAGTGTAGAAATAGACGTAGAAAGAATAATTTGGGGACAAGATTCTGCTTACATAGATTTTGATAATATTTCAAAAGATAAAGCTGCCAAAGTAGAAACCAATACTTTTTTTAAAAAAATTACTTACGAAACTAAACAAGGTGCTTTGGCTTTAAATCCTTTGGATAAAATATTTGGCTATTGCCGAACGTTTAAGCTAAGAAGCTTTCATATCAATGATTACGCAGCCAATTTTAACCAACAAAAAGCAAATTTACAACAACAATTTATGGATCTATCTGATGATGGATTTTTGTATTACAATACAGTTACTGATTCAGTGTATGTGAGAGATAAATTATTTAATTGGGTATCGAGTAATTTAGGGGGAAAAGATTATGATGTTATCAGACTTTCGAGTGTAATAGCTGCAAAACCAAATGTAACTTATAATATTGGCACAAATGAACTAAAAGTTGAAGGTGTTCGTAAATTTAACTACAGTGATTCTCAAAATGTTATAGCTGTTCCTACAAACCAATTGGTAATTTTTCAGAAAAATAAAAATATGCATTATGCTGGCTTAACCCGTGCTGGCCGTATTGATTTCTATTCTAAAGATTTTAATTTTAACTGGAGAAGCTTTCAAATAGCCAATACTACAATGGATAGTATGGTAATATTTTATCCCGATTTGAATACCAATGCACTTAGAAAAGTAGAAAGTGTATTATCCAACACCTATGGAAGAATTTTAATAGATAAACCCAATAACAAATCGGGATTAAGAAATTATGCCGAGTATCCCATTTTTATTGCAGAACGTGGCTCCGAAATTAATTATGATAGAGGTAACACACACAACCATGCTTATAAAAGAGATGAATTTAAATTTGAAATTGATCCATTTACAATTGATAGTTTAGACAATTTTACAATTGCAGGATTTGGATTTGGAGGTACTTTAGTTTCTGATGGTATATTTCCCGATATAAAAAGTATTGCAACTATTCAGCCGGACTATTCATTAGGTTTTGTTACGCCAGTAAAATTGCCAATGTATGGCGGCAAAGGCACAGGCGATTTAACCATTAACTTAAGCAATAGAGGTTTCTATGGCCGTGGTGATTTAATTTACGAAACATCTATTTCAAAATCCCCCGAATATTTGTTATTACCCGATGCAACAGTAGGCACAAGTAATAGTTTTTATTTACCAGAAAGTGCTAAATACCCTTTGGTAAATGGCAGCAATGTGCAAACACAATGGTATCCGAAACAAGACAAAATGTTTCAAACCAGAATGGACAGTAATTTCGCAATTTTTAAACAAAAATATGCTTTTGATGGCAAGCTTACTTTAGCTCCTGCAGACCTAAGAGGGCAAGGGAAATTACTTTGGCCTGAAGCTGTTTTTGCCAGTAATGACATGGTATTTGGTAAAAATAAATCAAAAGCAGATGTATCAAGTATTAAAGTTTATACTGTTGACCCTAATAAATTTGCTTTTGAAAGTAATAATGTAAAAGGCGATGTTGATTTTGACAAAAGAGAAGGTAAATTCTTATCCAATGTAGTGGGTTCATACACCCATTTCCCTTACAATAATTACAGCAGTAATATGAGTGATTACAAATGGGATATGACTAAAAAAACAATGGATGTAAAACCTGGTTTAGCTATGGCCACTATGAAACCACTATTTGTTGGACTACCAGCTAACACCCCCGACAGTGTTAAATTTGAATGTGCTTTTGCTAAATTTGATTTAGTTCAAAATGTATTGTATATGGAAAAAATTCCTTATATAGACGTAGCAGATAGCAGAGTATTCCCATTTGCAGGGAAAGCCATAGTAAGAGAAAAAGCCGCCATGGACCGATTGGATAGCAGTAGAATCGAAGCCAATAAATTAGACAAATTCCATGAAATTAAAAATTGTCATACAACTATTACAGGTGGCAATAGATTAGCAGCCGATGGTTTTTATAGATACATAGATAAATATAAAATAGAACAACCTATAAGATTAGATAGCATAAGAATAGATAAAGATAGACACCTAGTAGGCTATGGTAAAATAGCGGAAAATAAATTCTTAAAACTCGATAAAAAAATAGTGTTTAAAGGCTTATTTGAAATAATAAGTACTGCCCAACCAATCAGATTTATTGGCTACGTGAAACCATTGCATACCTTTACATTTATAAATTCTACTTGGATGAAATACGACTTTCCTGTAGACCCTAAAAATGTGATAATTAATACACTTAATCCTCGCGATTACGACAATCACAAACTTTCTGTAGGATTGTATTTTGCAAAAGATAGCAACCATGTCTATCCATGGCTGTATGGCATGAAAAAATTCTACAGCGATTATGAATTGCAATCGGATACAGGTATTTTATATTATGACGATGTTAAAGACGCCTTTTTTGCAGGAAATGAAGATAAACTATTGAAAAAATCTTTGAAAGGTAACTTTATGCAGTTAAATGAAAAAGATAAAAGCGTATATACCGAAGGCAGATATAATTTTCAAATAAAAGCACCAAAAGTAATTTGCGAAACGGCCGGAACGGCAGTTCACTCAGCCAAGGATAGCACTTATCGATTTAATTTAATGATGTTATTGAATTTTCCAATACCGAAGGAAGTGAACGATAAAATTACTAAATTTTTAACAGCAGAAGGTGCAGGCAAAGCACCTGGTTCACTCAAAAATATTGAAACAAAAAAGGCAATTGCCGAATTAATATCTGAACCCAAAATAGCAGATAAAATTCAAAGAAGTATTGATGCAGCGGGTATTTTACCTCCTGAAGGCGAATTTAAAAATGGATTTGTTTTCAGTAACGTTAATTTTGGATTCAATCGAATAAAACGCAAATTTATAGGCACAGGAAGTATTACTATGCCTTTGTTTAATGGGACAATTATAAATAAATCTTATACAGCTACTGTGGCTATTGAGAAAAAAAGAAGTGCAGATAAAATAACGATATACTTAGTAGCAGACAATGGTGAATATATATTTATAGAATATGCTGCTGGCACTATGTTTATAGCAAGTAATAATGCTGAATTGAATACTGCAGTTACTTTAGCTTCTGAAAAGTACCTTGATCCAGAATTTACTTTAAGACTGGGCTCTGAAAAAATGAAAGATAAATTCTTATTAAAGAATGATGTGGAAATAGATGAGTAATTTTATAACATTAACTTTTTAACTATTTTTTTTAGAAACTAATTTTGCTTTTTTTAGACATTGAGTTTAGTTTAGTTAAGCTATACTTGTCGGTATCTTTTATTTTTTTTAACTTTGTAAATTGTAAAATGTGATTTCATAAAAAAAAGCTAAACAATTTGAAATTTGGTTTCCTTCTTTAGAAATATTTTATTGTTAGTTAGGCAAAATAGATTTTTTGAACATTCCATTCCAGACTATACTGCGATCTGGAGTATCCCTAATATCTTTACTTAGACTTATTTTACGTCTTGTTACTTTATGCCAATTCAACGTATTGAACTGGCTTTAAAAATTTGTTAAGATAAATTATTATCTTTCTTCTGATATAGGTGTATCACCAAATGCACCAATATTAAACAATAAGGTAAATCTTAATTGATCTTGCAAAGGATGGCGCTGTGTAAATGGCACTAGATAAGCAGCATCTATACCGAACACTTTGTATCTAATTCCAAAACCAAATGTTAAATATTTTCTTCCACCTTTAGTTGCAGCTTCATTAAAATAACCAGCTCTGATTAAAAATTGATCTAAATAATTGTATTCCAATCCAAAAGAGGTATTGTATTCTTTTAGTTCTTCTTTAAAGCCACCTGGTGCATCTGTAAAAGATTTTAAAGCAGCTGTAATAGTAGGATCGTCATTCTTTGTTCTCACATACAATACATTACCACTGCCATCTAAAGAATCACTACCTGTATATGTTTTAACAATCTCAACACCTGGAGTAGGTACTAATAGTTTATTAAAATCTAACATTGCTGTTATTTTATTATATTTATCTATTTCGTAAGACCAAGCCGTTCCAATTTTTAGGTTAGCAGGAATAAATTCACGGGCTGTTTTATCAGTGTAAGTTACTTTAGAACCAAGATTTTGAAGATTAACACCAAAAGTATAGTTGATTATTTTTCTTACTCCTTTTACATTAACTTTAACTCCTCCTTTATAAAAAGCAGAAATATCACCTGCGCCACTATTGGCTGGCTTGGGCGTTATACCATTAAGCGTTCTAGTAC
>JABMMZ010000060.1 GCA_013205405.1 Bacteroidota bacterium
ATAATTACGATTTTTAATTTAAATATTGAACTCATATGGCAATATTAGACAATGCCTTATAAAATTCAAAATTTAAATTAGAAAGTAATTTAAAACCCTGAATTAAAGACCTTTTGTCGAAAAGTGAAGCTTTTCTTAATTTGTTTTTAATTATCTTTGAACCAACAAAAACAAAACAATGACATCAGTTAAAGGATTTTCAAAATTAAGTAAGGAAGCCAAAATAGAATGGATAGTAAATAATTATTTAGATGGCGATGAAAAGTCTATAGATTTTTTAAAAAGCTATTGGAATGAGGATATTACTGTTCAAAAATTACATGATGAATTTATAGAAAATACAATCAGTAATTTTTACCTGCCTTTTGGAGTAGCGCCTAATTTTAAAATAGATGGAAAAATGTATTGCATTCCAATGGCCATAGAGGAAAGTAGCGTGGTGGCTGCTGCTGCTAAGTCTGCTAATTTTTGGCTTGATAAAGGTGGTTTTATAACTGCCATTTTAGGTGTTGAAAAAATAGGTCATGTCCATTTTATTTGGAATGGAAAGGATAGTTCTAAACTATTTACTTTTTTTGAATCTATTAAAGAAAAATTCTATTCAGAAACCATTCATATTACCAAAAACATGCATATGCGTGGTGGTGGTATTTTAAATATTGAACTGGTAGATAAAACATTAGAAGAACCAAATTATTATCAAATAAAAGCCATTTTTGATACTTGCGATAGCATGGGTGCAAATTTTATTAATTCAGTATTAGAGGAATTTTCAAAAATCTTAAGAAATGAATTAGAGAATACAAATCTTTTAACAGCAGATGAAAAAGAAGTTCAAATTGTAATGTGTATTTTAAGTAATTATACACCCAATTGCCTGGTAAGAGCCGAAGTGAAAGCCAAAATATCTGACCTATCAGAAAGGGAAATGAGTGGTGAAGAATTTGCTGAAAAATTTTGCAGAGCGATACGTATAGCAGAAATAGAGCCTTATCGAGCTACTACTCACAATAAAGGCATAATGAATGGCATAGACAGCGTTGTAATAGCTACTGGCAATGATTTTAGAGCTGTAGAAGCTAGCGCTCATACCTTTGCTTCTAGGTCAGGCAAATACACAAGCTTAACCCACGCTGAAATAAAAGATGGTGAATTGCGTTTTTGGTTAGATATTCCATTGGCATTAGGAACCGTTGGAGGTTTAACAGGCTTGCACCCTATGGTAAAAATGTCTTTAAAAATGTTGGGCAATCCCAATGCACAAGAATTAATGAAAATAACTGCGGTAGTTGGTTTAGCACAAAATTTTTCAGCTATTCGCTCCTTGGTTACTTCAGGTATTCAAAAAGGGCATATGAAAATGCACTTGTTAAATATCTTAAATCAATTGGAAGCAACCGAATCTGAAAAAGCAGAAATTGTAAACTACTTTAAAGATAAAATTGTAAGCCATAGTGCTGCTGTTGAAATATTTTTTAAAATAAGAGGAATAGAACAGCCAAAAGTAGTAAAAATGAATGGTTAAAAATTTGAAGAGATACTTTGGAATTATTTTAGAATTAGTTTTATTTATTCTGAGCGGATTGGTGTAAATTTGCATTCTCTATTTTCAGTATTTTAACCAGTAATTAATGCAAATATTCTACAGTTCAGGTAAACTAATGATAAGTGGCGAATATGCAGTTTTGCAAGGCGCTACTGCTTTGGCTTTGCCTACCATTAAAGGACAAAGTTTAACTGTAGAAGAAAAAAGTGATTTGTTAGAATCCTGCATTTTTTGGGATAGTTATGATGAAAATGGTGAAATATGGTTCAATGTAAAAATTAATTTACCAAATTTTTTAATTGAAGAAACAACCGATGAATTAGTCGCTATTCAGTTGGTTCGTTTTTTAATAACAGCCAAAGCGCTTAATCCTATATTTTTAAACGAAAGTAAAATTTATTCTGTTAAAACCATATTAGAATTTGATAGAGAGCTAGGATTAGGCAGCAGTAGCACACTTACTAATAACATTGCGCAATGGGCCAATGTAGATGCTTTTAAATTGCATTTTAACGCCTTTAAAGGAAGTGGTTTTGATCTAGCAGTAGCGAACTTTCAAGAGCCTTTATTATATCAGGTTAATCACCAAGTACCTACTATTGAAATAGTTCATTGGGATAAATCCTTCAACAATCTATTATTCTTTGTGTATTTAAATAAAAAACAAATTAGTAGAAATGAAATTGCTAGTTTCCAAAACAAACCTCAGTTTTCGTTTAACAGACTAGAAGAAATAACCAGAGTAAGTAAACTTTTGGCACATAGTAATGATTATTTTGAGTTTTGTTTATTATTGGAAATAGCTGAAAGCGAAACTAGTGAAGCATTAGGACGACCAACTATTAAACAAGAAATGTTTTCAGATTTTCATGGTACTATCAAAAGCCTAGGTGCGTGGGGTGGTGACTTTATATTAGCAACGGGCGAAAACACAGAAGAATATTTTACAACAAAAGGATTTAATCAAATAGTACCCTTTAACGAAATGATAAAAACAAAATAAAGTTGGTAAAAGGATAATTAGCATATAAAAAAACTTTGCGACTTTGCGTGATAAACAAATTAAAAATATAAATTAATGACAACCAATACTTGGCAATCACCATCTAATATAGCCTTAGTAAAATATTGGGGCAAAAAAGGTAATCAATTGCCTGCAAATTCAAGCATTAGTTTTTCGCTTAATAATGCACTGACTACAACCACCATTGAGGCACAGTATAAAGAATCAAATGTCAATGAAATTTCCATATCCTTTTATTTTGAAAATGAAAAGAATGAGATTTTTGAAGCTAAAATTTTTACTTATTTAGAAAAAGTGGCTATTGATTTTACTTGGCTTTATCAATACCATTTAACTATTTATTCATCTAATACATTCCCTCATAGCAGTGGAATAGCCTCTTCTGCATCAGCATTTAGTGCCTTGGCATTATGTTTATGTTCGCTACACGAAGAGATAACAAGTAATCAATTGTTGAATTTTTATGAAACAGCGTCTTATTGGGCAAGAATAGGGTCGGGGAGTGCTTGCAGAAGCGTTTACGGAGGTTACAATTTATGGGGGAAAACGCCCAGTATTGCTAAAAGTTCAGAAGAATATGCTGTAAATGTGGATGAATGCATTCACCCCAACTTTAAAAGCTTAAATGACACTATTTTAATAGTTGAAAAAGGTAAAAAAGCAGTTTCAAGTTCACAAGGCCACGCCTTGTTAAAAGAACATCCTTTTGCCCAACTGCGTTATGATATAGCAAATCAAAATACCGAAAAACTATTGTCAATTTTGTATTCTGGCGACTTTGATTCATTTACTCGATTAGTAGAAAGTGAAGCCTTAATGCTGCATGCTTTAATGATGACTTCACCTACATCATTTATATTGGTAAAGCCTAATACATTAGCCATAATAGAAAAAATATGGGATTTTAGAAACCAAACCCAAACCGAATTGTTATTTACTTTAGATGCGGGAGCTAATGTCCATTTGATAAGCAGTGATAAACATAATGAACAAGTTCAGCAATTTGTTAAAAACGAATTGATAGGATATTGTCAAAATGGGTTGTACTTTTGCAACACAATTGGAAATGGCCCTTTTAAAATAAACAATGCTTAAACAATCTCTCTTTTACGCTAAAATATTATTGTTTGGAGAATATGGTATCATAGAAGATTCTATGGGGCTTTCTATCCCTTACAATCAATTTAATGGTGCGCTAAAAATAGATGGTAGAAAAGATGCGTTTTCTATCAATTCTAACGAAGATATACATGCGTTTTACAATTATTTGGTAAAATTGAATATTAACAATGAATTGCCATGTGTTTTTAATTTAGAATCTTTAGAAAAAGATTTAGCGAATGGCTTGTATTTTGATAGCAGCATTCCGCAAGGGTTTGGTGTAGGCAGTTCAGGCGCTTTAGTAGCCTCTGTTTATGATAAATATTGCACTAATAAAATTACAGTAGCCAAAGACCAAGATGGTGATGAAATATTGAAACTAAAACAAACTTTTAGCAAGTTAGAGTCATTTTTTCATGGTAAAAGTTCAGGATTAGATCCTTTAATTTGCTATCTTAATTTACCTATATTAATCAAATCTAAAACAGATTTAGATACCATTGGTTTACCAGAGCCTAATGCATTAGGAAAAGGTGCTATCTTCTTGTTGAATTCAGGAACACCTGGGCAAACACAAAGCATGGTTTCTATATTTTTAGAAAAATGTAAAAACGAAGGCTTTAGAAATTTGGTAAAACACCAATTTAAAAAATATAACGATGAATGTATAGAAGCCTTTTTGAATAAGGATTTTAAGCCATTGTTTAAATCTTTAAAAAGTTTATCGCAATTGGTTTACGATAACTTTAGCCCCATGATTCCGGAAAAATTTAAAAAACTTTGGAAAGAAGGGATAGATTCTAATAGTTATTACTTAAAACTTTGTGGTAGTGGTGGCGGTGGTTTTATATTAGGTTTTACTCAAGATTTCGAAAAAGCTGAGTCAAAACTTAAAGAACATAAATTACAAGTTATTTATAAATTTTAATACCTATGACCGCCAATTCCAACTTGGAGGGTAAAAATAAATTAGCATTCAAACTTATTGCTTTATTTTCTAACATTAGATGGTATAATATATTATTAACTGTATTAGCGCAGTACTTATCGGCTTATGTTATTATCTCGCACTCTGGGGGCAATTATTGGCAATTAATTTATGATTTTAAATTACATGCCATAGTATTGGCATCTGTATTTAGCATTGCCGCAGGTTTTATTGTCAATAATTTTTATGATTTTGAAAAAGACTTAATTAATCGACCTAAGGTTACACTTTTTAATACATTAATTAGTAAAAATACAACACTTAATATTTATCTTATTTTCAATATTATAGCGGTTTTAATTGCACTAATTGCGTCTTTTAAAATATGTATTTTTTTCTTGGTATTTATTTTTTCATTTTGGTTTTACTCACATAAAATTCAAAAAACACCTTTTATAAAGGAGTTTGCAGCATCTATTCTAAGTGTAACATCTTTCTTTGCTATAATTTTGCACTATGCTAAATTCTACCCCTTTATTTTTGTTTATGGTGTATTCTTTATGAGTTTGGTCTATAGCCGTGAGCTGGTAAAGCAGTTTCAAAATTACAAAGGCGATATGGCTTTAAATAATTCGTCTATACCAGTTTTGTTAGGTTTTGATAAAGCCAGATATTTTAGTATTTTTATTTTAATGCTTTCCTTTTTTTTTGGATTTAGTATTTTAGTATTTTTTGGATTTAGTATTGGTAATTATTTCTTAATAATTGCACTAGTTTCTATTTTTACTAATTTATTCTTGCTAAAATACAATCATTTTAGAACTGTCAATTTAGTTTATAAAATATTAATTGTATTAGGCATCTTTAATTTGCTGCTCATTTAAACTTTCTTACCTCATCAGTGTCACGGTTCCTTCGTATTGGTATTCTTTACCATCAAAGGCCGTTACCTTAATTACCCAAGCATACACATCTTGTTGGGCATCATCTTTTCGGTAAGTACCGTTCCATCCTTCGTATTTATCGGTGGTTTGCCACAGTATTTCGCCCCATCGGTTAAAGAGTATTATTTCAAA
>JABMMZ010000061.1 GCA_013205405.1 Bacteroidota bacterium
ACGAATCGGCTATCACTTCATCACTTGCCCAATCTATATCAAAAGTTAGAAAAATTTCATTCTCCCAATTATTATTTTCCATAGAAATAGAATTTATAAAATTAAATATTTGCATATTTTTTTATTCTAATTATAAAAAATTCGGTTATGATAGAGATTGGTTTTAATAACTTATAACGAATAGTATAATAGGGGTATAATTTTATTTTATTATAAATATTTAGAATAAAATTATTGTTTAATTCTTCTTTTTTGATGGTTTTCAATACCTCATTAATTCTTTTAAATTGCTTTTTATCAAACCAATTTTTAACCTCTAAATTTTGAATTAAATTATGATTATCATAGGCTAAATTTAATTGAGAACAAATCTCAGAAACAGAATTAGCATTCATTAAAGGATATTTATCTAAATTATGATATAAGCTACCATTTCTATAAGATATCAAAGGCTTTCCTGCCATTAGTATTTCATTTATTGAACAAGAAGAATACCAACTATGTCCAAATTGACCAATACCAATATCTGATAGTTTGATAAACTGAAAAATATATTTACGTAACATTTTAGGTAACCATATAACATTTTTTTCAAGATTTAATTCTTTAATTAAACTTTTTGTATGATTAACATCGTTTCCATATTCCAATAAAATAAGGCATGAATTACTTTTTGTTATGTCAATAAATTTCTTAAAGCCAGCTATTAATAACTCATTTCCTTTGTAATGAATATCATTTATTCCGGTAAGCCAATGTTGTCTGCAATGTTGAATTATTTTAAAATCAAAATGATTAATTTCATTTAATTCATTGGTATATATCTGATTTATATTTGTGCTATTATCTAAAAAAAAAGGCAGATAATGATAGGGAATATTTTCATGTTTTATATTATTGCCTCTTATTTTAAAAATTAGATTTTCATAATTTTCATTTGTAGGATCAATGGCCAAATGTTTTGCATACTTAATGCCATAAAACTGAGCCTTAGCGCATAGGGTAATATTGTATTCCCATCTTAATGGAATAAAATTCTTGGTAACTTTAAATGGCCATTCAGACAAATCGGTACCAGCAGGAAAATAAATATCTAATTGTATATTGGCTTTGTTGCAAAATGCAGCTGCATAATCTGTGCCTATAAAAAAATCAAACGATTCGAAAGTTTTATTTATTGATTTAATTGGTGTATCAGAAAAATTATTTTCACTCCAACCAAGTTCAACTATTTTTAATTCAACTTTATTGTTTGTGTCTGCTTGAGGATGAAAATGATCATATTCGTTCAAAAGAAATAATGTAACATTATATCCATTGTCCTTTAAATACAAAGCGATTGGCGACATCATATTATTCATATTACCAATACAAGCTATGTTTTTTATTACTTTCAAAAAAAACTTTCTAATTTTTCTATTTCAATATCTAAAAAACCTAGTCCTTCTTTCCCATATGTATTTCCACAGTAAAACACATACAATTTACCGTTATGAATAAATGAGTTGGGATATGCTTTGGATGTATCCCATAATTCAATTTCTACAGTATTAAAAATCTCATTAATTATTTTCCAATTTGCTAAATTACCACTAACTGCTGCACCAAGTTGATAATCATTGTCTTGTTTAATATATGAAAAAGTCATTAAATTAGTATTTGAATTAAGTTTACTAATTGTTGGTGCAGCTATGTAGGTTGTTTCATTATCTATTGGAATATGGATCATATTTTCAGAAGTCCATTTTAATCCATCTTTAGAAAAAGCAGAGCGAACATCATAAAATGATGAATAATCTACATTGGATGTTCTCTTTACTTTTCTGCCGCTTAAATAATACATTCTCCATCCATCATTATAGGGTATGACATGTGGAGTAGATACTAACCAAGGGTCGTTAATATTTCGTCCATAAATTGGAGAATTTGAATATTTTTTAAACGTTAATCCACCATCATTTGAAATAGCTAAACCTACTTCAACTTGATACATCCCATTTTCTAAATTGGTTCTTCCACTGTAATACATCCACAATTCATTTTCTCTTTTAACAATACAGCCACTATATAGCCCATTAAAATCAAAATGTCCTTCAGGTCCATTTTCTAAAACAGGCTTATCTGATATTTTTAATATTTTACTTGGTTCATTAATATCTATTTCAATAAATCCAACTTGTGGATTATTCCTTTCGCCACGCGTAGAAAAATAGATGCGGAAAATATCATCATGCAAATGCAAAGGGATGCACATTGCTGTGTGGCTTTGCATAAATGGGAATTGCCCTTGGGCTTTAAAAATACATCCAGATATATTCCAATTTATCATTCTAAAATCTTTTAATATCTGAACTGTGTTTTTCAATAGCCACTGATTTGGTACCAATAAATACTTGGTCGTCTTCTGTATGGCCTAGTATCAGTGTACCAGCGCCTAGCATATTGTTTTTACCAATATTAATGGAATCTCTTAAAGTGGCATTAACACCTATAAATGTGGCTTCGCCAATATTTACAAATCCTGAAACTACCACATGGGAAGTTAAAAAGCAATGATTGCCAATTTGGCTATGGTGGCCAATATGATTGCCACTCCAAAGTACTACATTACTGCCAATTTTTACATAAGGCTGAATGGTATTATCTTCATAAATAAAGGTATTGTCGCCAATTTCATTATTACCCCATATTTTTATTTTAGAGTGAATATAAGTGGCCATTTTATAACCCTTGGCTTTGGCTTCATTATATAAATCTATGCGTACTTTATTTAATTTAGTATAACCTATGGCTATGTACATTTCGTATTCATTCGGGGAATAGTTGTTTTCTATTTCTTCAAATGTTACAACGGGTAATCCTAATAAAGTATCTTGTTCTATTCTGTCCTTATTGGCACAGAAGGCAATAGGCTCATAAGCACTATCTTCTTTAAAGTACCAATAAACTACTTCGGCTATGGCTGCAGTTCCAAAAATAATTAGTTTCTTATTTTTCTCCATTTTTAATTTTTAAGTTGATTGAAGGGAATAACAAAGAAACCATAGAAATTTTCAATCAATTGTTGAGATGAATATTCTAATAGCTTGTTGTTTTTTATTTTGGTTAAGTGCCAATATAGTCGTTCTTGTGCACCCCATTTTTTCTTGAAATCATAAACGCCTGCTTCTCTGCTGGCTGTTCCACCCCAGTTCCAATATTTATAGCCTTTGGCAGCTAAATCTTTCATGGCCTGAAAAATAAGTATACTACTGGGTTGCAAATTTCTAAATTCTACATCGGTTCCAGGGGTGTAATATTCAATGGTTTTATTATATTGAAATACCAACATGGCGCCAATTTTTTTACTATCTAATTGGGCAATATATAAGCTGTAATATGCTTTTGAAATGTATTGAGGTATGCTAGTAAAAAAGGATAAATGTTTTACTGGAGCACCTATGGCTTGCATGTTTTGGCTATGTATTTGATGCAAAAATTCCCAATCTTCGTTCTGCCCATCAGACAATTCAACCACTATTCCCGATTTTAAGGCTTTGCGAATATTTCTTGGTCTTGGGTCTTCGAAAATACCCATTAAGTCTTCTTCAAAATGCTCTGAATAATTGGGTAATTCCGTAACTTGACCGATGCGTTCAGATACATTATCGAGTACTATATTTTGTTTGATAAAGTCTAACTCTTGGGGTAGAAAATAATTCGATACAATGTTCCAACTCAATGCATCAATTTCTGAACTCCAAGTTTCTAATCTATTTAATAATTCCGTTTTAATAGATTCATTCAAATTATCTTGCAATAAAAAACCACCATTTGAACCAAAATAGGCTAATGAATTAATGGCTGAACCAATGGGCGTTTCTTTCAAAAGAATAGGTAAAGCACCTATCCATTGCTCTTGTTCATTTTTGCAAATGGTTACAAATGCCTTACATTGTAAATGATTTTCTAATAAAAAAAGATATTCAGAATGATGTAAAAAAAGTGCTTCAGGGCATAGTTCTAACCACAGGTTATAAGCATCTTTTACTGTATTTAACTCAACTATTTCTGATGTTATATGACTCACGTAAGGAAGTGAAGTTTATCTAATATTTAAGATATTATAGATACTGAATATTTGCAAAGCCAAATTTCAGTATGACAATAGTAATTTATTTATGCTTGTGCCGCAGTTTTAAAAGCTTCAGCAGTTAGTAAAATACCTTCTTCTAAATCTATTTTTGCTTTGAAATCAAGTATATTATTTGCTTTATCTACACTTGGAATACGCAAAGCAATATCTGCACTTAATGCTGCACGGAAAATAATTTTAGATTTAGAATTTAACACCCTGCAAACCGTTTGTGCTAATCCTAAAATGGTAATAACCGCTCTGGCATTGCCAATATTGAAACTTTCACCAATGGCTTTTGGGTGGTCTAAACATTTGAATAAACAATCTACAAAATCATCAACATAGCACCAAGCGCGTATTTGATTGCCATCACCATCTATATAAATATCTTCGTTATTCAAAGCTTTTTTAATAAAAATTTGGATAGCGCCTTCGCCTGTTTGCCCTGGTCCATAAACATTAAATGGTCGCACTGTAACTACTGGTAAATGGTATTTGCTATAGTAGGCATGTGCTAAATGTTCGCCAGCCAATTTACTCACGGCATAGGTCCAACGCGCCTCGCCTGTTGTACCAGATACCGTTTGGTCGGTTTCTGATGAACGGAAAGCCATAGAACCAAATACTTCAGAAGTAGAAAAATCAATAAATCTTTCAATAGTGCCTATTTGATGAGCAGCCTCCAGCGCATTCGCTGTGCCTATCATATTTACACGCATTGTTTTCACAGGATCTTTAATTACGGTATCAATACCAGCTATGCCTGCAGCATGCACTACCACATTGCAACCACGCATACTATCTTCCATTAATTGATAATCTAACACATCGCCTTTTACTATTTTCATATTAGGATGGTTAGAAAAACCGCTACCACTTAGCGTATCTCTGTGAAAATTATCATATACTACTATTTTATTAGTTTCTATCAAATTTCTGATAAGGGTATTGGCAATAAAGCCTGCACCGCCTGTAATGAATATTATTTTGTTTTCCATTTTATTGTCATTTATAATTGATTAATTGAATGTATAATATGTTCTATTTCGTTATTGTTTAATTGTGGATACAAAGGAATTACTAAGCCATTTTGCCAAGCATTAAATGCATTTGGAAATAATTCTGCTGCATTGAAGTTGTATTTATTTTTATAAAAATCCATGTGTGGAATACACTGAGCGCCATAATTAGCAGCTATTCCCGCCTCTTTTAGTTTGGCTATTGCTTCTACTTGGCTTATACCATTAAGTATGATATGAAACGATTGCCATGAGTGGTAGTAGCCTTCTTCAACCTTTGGTAATGTAAGTTTACTATTTTTTATCTCTGCTAAAAATTGTTTAGCAATGGCTTGTTTGGCATCTAATATTTCTTGAAAGCGTTTAAACTGAGAAAGTACTAAAGCTGCTTGAAAATCAGTCATTCGGTAATTAAAACCAGCTTCAGTAAAACCAGTATGTCCTGCAACAGGATTAACTCCATGATTGCGCAATATTTTACATTTTTCTATAAATGCCTTATCACCACTTACAATTAAGCCACCCTCGCCACTGGTAATGGCTTTGCGCGGGTGTAATGAAAACGATGCCGATTGACCAAAAGTGCCAGTTTTACTCCCATTGTATTCTGCTCCCAAAGCACAAGCAGCATCTTCTAAAAATACTAAATTGTGTTTAGTGCAAATAGCTTGTATTGCTTCAATATTAGCAGCTAAACCAAATTCGTGCACTGATAAAATGGCTTTTGTTTTAGGGGTTATTTTTTCTTCAATTTTAGAAATATCTATATTAAAAGTTTCCAAATTAATATCTACAAATATGGGTGTAGCCCCTACAAGCTCTACCACATTAGCCGTAGCAATATAAGAAAAAGCAGGTACTATCACTTCATCGCCAGCACTAATGCCATTAACTTTTAGCATAATGTGCATGGTAGCTGTACCATTACTTACTGCCACCACATGGCTATTGCCTAGGTATTCGCCTACATATTGTTCTAAAGCCAATACATTTTCTCCCTGTACTAGCATACCTGTTTTTAACACGTCTGTAACGGCAGCTATGTCAGTTTCTGTTATGTACGGTTTGGTAATTGGAATCATTTTATTTTATGATTTTTGGAATTTTAATTTTCGAATTTAGTTTGCGTTTTTTCGGAGAATTAATCCTTCTCCTTTGGAGAAGGATTTAGGATGAGGCAATTTTACTCCACTTACTCCCCACCATGGCAGGCGCTACCACCCATTCATAAGGATAACTTTCAGCCGCTATTTCAGCAGCTTTGATGATTTCAAAACTTAAAATATTTTCATGGTAATCTATCGTAAGCATTGTAGATGCATTATGAATACCTACGGTAGCTAAAAAACTACCAGGTAATAATTGATTGTCAATTTCTACTTCAAAAATATTTTCGCCTTTTTGCAAGCTCAGTGGCTCATGGCTAAAGAGATTCAAAGCATGAAATAAAATGCTACCATCTTTATCGCATAATTTAACATCGGCATTTACTTGAGGTATATCTATACTTGAATAGATGTAAAAACGCATTCTGATAGGTGATTTGTATAAGACCGATTCGCTGGCGGTGCCTTGGTTATTCAACAATTGTAAACGGGTAATTTTAGCTTCGCCTGTGCCTATGCCTTTTTGAGAAATTACTACATCGCCTTCGTTATCACTGGTATTTATTTTTAAGTATTGGGTCACACAATCGTTGATATTGCCAGCAAAGTCAACCGTGCCATTTTTCATTACTATGCCAGTGGTGCATAATGATTTTACAGCACCCATATTATGGCTCACAAAAATAACGGTTCGCCCTTGTCCGCTTACATCTTTCATTTTACCCAAGCATTTGCGTTGAAACTCCACATCGCCAACGGCTAGTACTTCGTCCACTATGAGTATTTCAGGTTCTAAATGGGCTGCTACAGCAAATGCCAAACGCACATACATGCCACTTGAATAACGTTTTACGGGTGTGTCTATATAACGTGAAACACCACTGAATTCAACAATTTCATCAAACTTGCTGCGTATTTCGGATTTGGTCATACCTAAAATAGCACCGTTTAAGAAAATATTTTCTCTTCCTGTTAAATCGGGGTGGAAGCCTGTTCCAACTTCTAATAAACTGGCAATTCTACCTTTTACTTTGATATTGCCAATGCTTGGTGCGGTAACACGCGATAACATTTTTAGTAAGGTAGATTTACCTGCACCATTTTTACCAATAATACCAATGACTTCACCTTGTTTTACTTCAAAGTTAACATCTTTAACAGCCCAAACCACATCGCCTTTTTTGGCTTGTTGAGTTCTATCATTTTCGCCAATTTCAAAGGTATCTTTTTTACCAGATATTTTCTTGACCCAATTTTTAAAATCACCAGCTAGGGTGCCACTGCCAATTTCGCCTAAGCGGTATTGTTTACCTAAATTTTCTACTTTTATTACTACGTCACTCATTATACAGTATCCATAAAGGTTTTTTCTACTTTATTAAAAGTAGCAATGCCAAATAATAACAAAATTATAGCAACAATAAAACTATACATTAACATGTAAAAATTAAAACTTCCACCACAACCAAAACTATGCTTGGCTGCCTCTAAAACAGGGGTAATAGGGTTATACTGAATCAAGGCATGGATTGTTGGATTTTTTACCTCGCTTAAAGGAATAACTACCGATGAACCATACATCAACAATTGAACACCAAAGCCAACAAGAAAAGTAAGATCGCGGTATTTGGTAGTTAATGAAGATATAATTAAACCCAAACTTAAGCCTAGTAATGCCATAATTATTAAATAAAATGGCACTAAAAGTATTGAAAAACTTGGTTGTAAATGGTAACTTTTATCTATAAAGAAATAATAAAACCAAACCACAATGAGTAGTATAAATTGGATTGAAAATTTCAATAAATTTGAAATAACAACCGATATAGGCACCGACAAACGCGGAAAATATACTTTGCCAAATACACTGGCATTAGCTACAAACGTATTTGAAGTAGCTGTAAGACAAGATGAAAAATAATTCCAAAAAGTTTGACCGCACAAAAAAAATAGAAAACCAGGTACGCCATCTGGTGTGAGCTTTGCTATATTTCCAAAAATAACGGTAAAAAC
Source organism: Bacteroidota bacterium (assembly GCA_013205405.1). GTDB lineage: Bacteria > Bacteroidota > Bacteroidia > NS11-12g > UBA955 > JABMMZ01. The sequence goes on from JABMMZ010000061.1 coordinate 8,256, forward strand.
AATGGATGTAATAATGGGTTGTACAAAAAACCAAACAGGGCCTAGAACGGTTTGTTTATAAACGGCAACATAATCCCTCTTTACCAATAAGGTAATCAAGTCGTGGTATTTCCAAAGTTCTTTTAGGTTTAAACTAAAAGGACCTTTTTTACTACTTATTTCGTAATCGAAATTCATGCTATGGGTTTTAAAATTTTAAATGGCAATTGAATTTTTAAGCTATTGCCTAAGTTTTCAAAATGCACAATAAACCAATCACCATCTGGTTTTGAATACAATTCACCAACATGCCCTTTTAAGGGTCCATCGGTTACTTGTACTTTTTGTCCTATTTCTATTTGAGTGGCATAATCCATAACTGCTATATCATAGCCATAAGCTATCATTGATTTAATGGTATCAATTTCATGTTGAAAAACACGTGCATTTTGTTTGTTATATTTTAGAAAGCCTACTACACCTATGGTTTTTAAAATAAAATCGTAATTGGTAGTTACTTTCACAAAAATATAACTGTTAAATAATGGTTTTTCAACTAATTTTTTTCTATCACTCCATTGGCTTACTACCTTTATAATGGGCAAATAATGCTCTATACCTTTTTCTACAAAACGTAAGGCTACCTTTTTTTCTTGCCTTGAGGCGGTATATAATACATTCCAAATAGGTTCCATTTTTTCAAAGCGCTGCCCCCTCAGTCCCATTTTGGATCTAAGAAAGTTTGCAATATAGTGGCTTTTACTTAGTGTAGCAGCCTTTTTTTGTAAACAACCTGTTTAAACTTATAAAAGCTTATTTTGGTATATTTTTTTCTTTTATTTTATTACTCCAAAGCAGTAAGCTAGGTTCCTCATTTGTCATTTTAGTTAAAATTTTGTAACCAATTTTTCTGCTTATTTTCTTTTCTAATTTTTCACACAATTCTTTTAAGAATTGCTCATTTACATTACCAATTAAGGCAATATCTATTTGTGGACTATCAGTGCCTTTGGCGAATGAGCCTGTAAGGTATATTTTTTCTACGTTTCCAAGTTTTGATACTACGTATTCTATTATCCAATCGAGACCAATATATTTAAAAACAATATTGTTAATATCCTTGTAAAGTGGATGAGTTGTATTGGCTTTAAATAGTTTTTTATTACCTTCAAATTCTGTTTGAAGCATGCCTGCTTTTTCAAGTTTATTGAGTTCTAGTCTAATAGCGTTGGTGCTTTCGCCAAATTCGGCTTCTAAGTTTCGTAAATAAGATTTTGTGGTACTGTTTAAAAAAAACTTTAACAGAAGCTTAACGCGTGTTTTAGAAGAAATGAGGGTTTCTATCATGATACTTATTGAGTAGCAAAACTACTCAATATATTTTGAAAAAAGAAATATAAATTTTGAAGAAGAATGGATGAAGTTTTTATTGTGGGGTTACTTAGAAAATATATTGTATTTAAAAATGCAATATATCGCTCTAAAGCCATCTTTCCAGCCTATTTTTTTACCTTCTAAATAGGTTCTTCCATAATAGGAAATGCCTACTTCATATATTCTGATACCTTCTATTTTACTTATTTTGGCTGTTACTTCTGGTTCAAAACCAAACCTGTTTTCTTTAAAATTAATAGACTGAATAATTTCACGTTTGAATAATTTGTAACAGGTTTCCATATCTGTTAAGTTAAGATTGGTAAGAGCATTACTTAGCTGTGTCAAAAATTTATTACCCAATGAGTGCCAAAAGAATAAGATTCTGTGGGGTTTGCCACCCATAAATCGGCTGCCATACACTACATCTGCAAAGCCATCGGCAACAGGCTTTAGTAAAATATTATACTCTTGGGGGTCGTATTCTAAGTCGGCATCCTGAATAATAATATAATCGCCAGTAGCTTCTTTAATACCAGTATGCAATGCGGCTCCTTTACCTTTATTTCCCTCGTGTTTACGATATTGAATGTCTAATTCAGGATTTTCTAACGCATATTTTTTTATAGCATCTTCTGTTCCATCTATACTGCAATCATTTACAATAATTATTTGCTTCTTGATGCCTTTAATTAATTCTACCTTTTTTACCTTGTCAAGTATTAGATGAATAGTATTGGCCTCATTGTAAGCTGGAATAATAATTGATAAGGTCTCCATAAGTGGTAAACTATTTTTTTATAAAAGAGTTAAGAGCATAAATTCTTTCAATTATTTCTACAACTTTTAGTCCTTCTAATGCATTAGTTGAAATAGTAGTTCTATTTTTAAGTGTATCTATTACATTTGCATATACATAATTATGGTTAGCAGCAGAACCTTTATAAGGTCCATAATCATTGCTAGGATTGGTTTCGGCTAAGGTAGGCATTGTATAATTTTCTACATGGCAATATTCTACTTCATTCATGTATTGTCCTCCTATTTTTATACTCCCTTTTTCGGCTATAATGGTAAGGCTACTTTCTAAATTATGATTCCATACACTTGTAGAATAATTGATACAACCCATACCACCATTTACAAAATTAAAGTTTACAAATCCACTGTCTTCAAAATCAGTAGTATCCTTATGATTAAAATCGTTAAACTTGGCTTGAATATCTGAAATATCACCGAATAGCCAGTACATAATATCAATAAAATGCGAAAATTGTGTAAATAAGGTGCCACCGTCTAGTGCTAATTTACCTTTCCACCCATCAGCTTTATAATACCTATTATCGCGGTTCCAATAACAGTTAATTTGAACTATAAATATTTTACCTAATACATCTTCTTCCACCAGTTTTTTTACCCATTCGCTGGGAGGTGAGTATCTGTTTTGCATAACACAAAATACTTGGCGAGAAACTTGTAAGGCTTTAAATATTATTTTTTCACAATCGGCTTTACTTAAAGCCATTGGTTTTTCAATAACAATGTGTTTTTTATGCTCAAGTGCAATAAGGGCGTGTTCAGCATGAAGGCCATTTGGGGTAGCTATACATAGTACATCAAAATCAATTTTAGATTCAAATAAATCTTGAATAGAGGTAAAAAATGGGATATCATATTGATCAATTTCTAAATTATCTTTCGGCTTAATATCGCATAAAGCAACTAATTCTGATTCTTCATGACGGCTCACCATTTCTGCATGGCGTTTGCCAATATGACCAGAGCCTAAAACCGCAAATTTTATTTTTTTATTTTCAAACATGAGTAAATTTTCCTTTTTCTAATTTGTAATATTTGTCGCAAACTTCCAATATTTTATTCTGATGTGCAATAATAATAATTGTAACCTGCTCTTGTTTTAGTTTTTTGATGGTTTCTATAATCGTATTTTCAGCTTCTATATTTAATGAACTTGTAGCTTCATCTAGCAAAAGTAATTTGGCTTTTTTGTAAAGAGCACGTGCAATAGCAATTCGCTGTTTTTGGCCTTCGCTTATCTTAGCACCTTGCTCGCCCAATATAGTTTCTAGTCCATTAGGCAAAGTGTGTAAAAATTCATTTATACCTGATTTTTCTATAGCTTCAGTCAATTTAATATCATTAAATGTTGTGCTTAAAACAATATTTTCTAATAAAGAACGGTTGAAAATAAAGGGCGATTGATGCACAAAACCAATTTGATTTTGCCAGGCTATTATATCCTCATTTTTTAGTGCAACACCATCAATACTAATTGTGCCTTGCGAAGGTTCTATTAATCCAGAAATTAATTTTAATAAAGTACTTTTTCCACTTCCGCTTATACCAGTAATACCAATAATTTGACCTTTTTTAATGCTTAAATCTACATTTGAAAATAAAGGATGAGGGCTATCTTGGTGTTGAATCTCAATATTACGTAGCTCAATTGCATTATTAAAAGGAAATGGTTTAAGTATTACTTGTGGTCGGTATTTATCTGCATCTACCAATAAAAAATCAATAGTATATTGATACAATTTTATTTTCATTAAGGCAATTAATAGCCTATTTAATGCAGGTATAAGTCTAAAAACAGAAATTACAAATACAGCACCTATTACCCTTAATCCAGCAGGATTATTTGAAAAAAAATAACCATAAATAACTAAAATAATAACGCCCAATAATACCACTATTTCATTTGCACGCGAAGGAATTAATTGAAAATGAATGGCTTTAAAATCACAGTTTAATAAAAAACGCTGACGAGATAAAAACTCTTTAATAAAATATGCAGATGAGTGGTTTATTTTCATATCAGCAATACCATTTAATCCAATATTCAAACTATCTAAAGTAGCTTCTCTAACACCCTTTGTTTCTTGTCCTAGTTTATAAACTTTGTTTTTAATGGTTTTATTAATTAAGTAAAAAGCAGGGCCAGTAATACAGCCAATTAATATAAAAATATTGGGATTGAATCCAATGATAAGAACAACAATAAAAATTACCACTATGGTTTCTGCTACTAAATTAACAAATGGCAGCAAAATGCCAGTTGCATAATGAAATGAATTAAAATGTATCTTATGCAATAAATCAGAGGTGCCTTTTTTTACTATCTCTGTAAAAGGTTGGTTTACCGTATGGTAAAAGCTTTTTTCAGTAAAATTTTGAACTAACTCTGTACTTAAAAGTTGAATACGCTTTTGAATAAGTAAAGCCATAATATTTTTAATGATAAAAAAGAAAACCACCCCTACTATTAGGCCAATTAGAAATTCAGATTCTGTATTGGCACCAGATACCTTAAAAATATATCTCAACTTACTACTTTTGGCTAAAAAGTCGCCATCAATTGCCAACATCAATACGGGTACTACTGTTGCCAAAGCCAATACATCCAATAAGCTTACCACACTTGTTAAAAACAACAACCATTTGCCTTTCTTTAAATTCTTTTTATCTAAAAGAATTTTTACACTTTTTAAAGTTTGCGATATAGCGTTTTTATTAGTGTTCAAAAATTTTAAGTTAAATTATGAATGCTTTTGTTTTAATTTGCAAAGGTAGTTTTTTATTATAATTATTTAAGCCTGTGTTTGATATAACCCCAAAAGAACAAACAATTAAAAATGTAAGGAAGGGACTGGTGCAGCCTTTGCCTAATATTTATCCCTTATTAAACTTTGAGTCGGATGTATTAAAGAAGCCACTAGTGTTTGCCGATGAGGATTTTGTGAGTAATTGGGTAAACAATGGGTTTTACTTTAGCAGTTGCAGTAATGCATATGATTTTTTAGCGCAATTATTGGAACTGCAAACTCAAAAATGCCTAGGTAGTTTAGCTGTTTCAGAAAAAAAATTATTAGATTTGTTAATAGATAATGGAATTGATTTTATATCAACTGAAAATATAGAAGAGACGATTGTTTGTACTTGTCAAAAATTAGAAAATATAAGCAATGCGATTTGTTTAAGCTCAGAAATTCAAGCGCTGAAAGGCATTGAAAAGGCAAAGAATATTGTATTTTTTGCTAAAAATACACAAGTTGAATCGCCAAGTAGCAATGTTTTTTTTAGTGAGTTGGCTATTAAGAATGATATGCGCGTGTTGTTAAATTTTGATTATTTTAAACAACATCAAGCGGTATATTTATTTATGGCAGAATAAGTTTAATTAAATCGAGGGTCTGTTGCCATTACATGTCCGCAATTTTTGCAAGTACGCATTTCTTCTGAGCTATAGTACTCTTTAAAACGTGGTAAGAAATCTTTTTCAATATCATGCAATTCAAAGTAAGTGGCATGTAGCGGGTGGTTGCATTCTTCGCAAAACCAAAGTAAACCATCTGTAAAACCTTTGCCTGCTCTTACCCGTTCTATTACCAAGCCTATAGAGCCTTCGCTTCTGCTAGGTGAATGGGGTACTTTAGCTGGCAATAAGAACATATCGCCCGCTTTTAAAGGAATATCTACCGCTTTACCATCTTGCTGGGTGCGTACATTTATTTCGCCTTCTAATTGATAAAAAAGCTCTTCGGTTTCATTGTAATGGTAATCTTTGCGGGCATTAGGGCCAGCTACTATCATCACAATAAAATCGCCAGCACCTACGGTTAAGTTTTTATTGCCAACAGGTGGTTTTAATAAATGTCTATTATCTTTTATCCATTGGTCTAAATTAAAAGGGGCTACTATATTTTGCATACTTCAATAATAGTAAATATTTATGTAACAACAAAAATCCTTACTGAATTGGTTGTCAGTAAGGATTTTTTAGAATTGATTTGAAAAAGCTATTAATTAGATTTTTGGCTGTAAAATAATAAAGAATAGTCATAGTAGTGCCATAGAAATATGGCAGTTAAAAACATCAATGTCAGAGTTTTATAAATTGTATTGCTTTAAAGCCAAAAAAAATGCACTTGTTTAAAATTATAAAAATGAAATAATTTTTAAGTGTAAATCTTATTTTTTACTCTCAGTTATATTCGCTTGCTTTAAATAAAAAGGCTCATAATAGGCTGTATCTTCAAATTGTTGAGTTTCAAATTTTTTTACAGCAAGGCTAGACATGGCTAGGGCATTAGCCACCGCATTAATTACTGGCAAATTAAGACTTTCAGAAGATTTAGTGGCACCATCGCCACACAGTGCTATTTTTGATTTTAAAATATTAGATTTTAGATTTTCTATTTCTTCGCTCATTGAGCTTGTCGAAATGAGCTTGTCGAAGTATGGTTTTTCTATTTCTTCGCTCATAAAACTTTTACTCCACTGAGTTTTTTGAAGTGACGAATTGAGATTCTTCGCTATGCTCAAAATGACAGAGGCTTCATTTTTAATTATTAATTTTTCATTATTAACTAAAAATGCTTCATCAATAATACTATTCGTTGTAGGTTGGAGTGGGTTTAAATTTTTATCAAAAATAGTATGATACACTTCCATTCTTCGGGCATCTATCATAGGCCAATAGTAATCATAATCGCTATTTTGTTGGACGGCCGCTTCTGCAATAATTTGAAGAGTATCAATGGCTATTAAAGGGATATTTAGGGCATAGCATAATCCTTTAGCGGTGCTGCATCCTATACGAAGACCTGTGTAAGAACCTGGTCCTCCACTAATAGCTATTGAACTTAAATTATTAGCATTTAAATTAGCTAAATCTAAAATTTGTTGAATTAAGGGGGCTAAAAATTCAGCATGGGCTAAAGTTTTTTGGTTTTCTAAATAGTATGTTTTTTCTGGTGTATATAAGCCAACGCTGCAAAGGCTAGCTGAAGTTTCTAAACACAGTATATTAGCCATTTACACATTCCCCACTTTCTTAAAATAATCTCTTACTTTATCTTTATAATAAGGCGATAATTCGGGAGGTAAACTTCTTAAAAGTTCCATTTCACGCGCTTTTTTCTCTAAATATTCTTTAATGGCAGGAGGTATGCTATTGGTGGTTTCTTTAGCTTGTTCGGCTTCTCTTTTATTATCTTGCTCTTGTTCTTTTTCAGCTTTTTCGTGCTCAAGCATTCGTGTTTCAATATCTTGAATGCGTTTGATGGTTTCGGGTGTTATTTGTTTGTTGACAAGGTCTCTTTCTTGCTTTTCCATTAGGTCTTGGGTTTTCTTTAAATCGCCTAATGCACCTTCTTTGCCTTCTTCTTTAAGCATTTGCTGCAATCTACCCAATTCTCTTCTCAAGGCTTCTTGTTGAGCCGCTATTTTAGCAAATTCTTCGCTGGTAGGTTTTTTACCACCTTTTTTCCCATTTTGCATTTCTTGCAATTTTTTGCCCAACTCTTTCTGCATATCGCCTATGCTGCCCGATTTAGGTTTGCCTTTTTTACCAGGTTTTCCTGGCTTTTTACCCCCAGGGTTTTTACATTGACCTTCTCCTGGTTTTTTGTCTTTTTTTTCATTCATCTCCTCTTGCATTTGCTTAAGCGATTCGGTAAGCATAACAGCTAAATTATTAAAGCCAGTCATCACATACTGCTGTCTCACAGTACCTTGGTTAATTTCAATTTTACCAAAACTTTCTATGGCTTTGTCCATATTGTTATTAATGCCACTCATTTCTTTATTCACAAAACTTTGTATGGTTATTTGTCTTTTGCTTAAGGCTAATAAAGAATCTTCTACAGATTTGGTTTCTTCTTTGAGTTTACGTTGCTTGGCACTTAGTTCTACATATTTAGGATTATAGTTTCTAATTTCTTGCATTTGCTTAATTAATACTTCTTGTTCATCGCTTAATTGTATTAAGTTTTCAAGAATCTGTCGTAAAGTATAATAATCTTCTTCTGCTTGTTTTTCTTTGCCTTCTTCTTGTGCCTTCTTCATCTTTTCAGCCATTTTCTTCATTTTATCAGCGGCTTTCTTTTGGCTTTCGGAGGCTTTTCCGTTTTTCTTTTTCTCAAGACTTTCTTTGCTTTCATCTAAGTCTTCATTAATGTCTTCTTGATCTTTTTTAGTATCTTCTAAGTCCAATTTATTTTCAAGTTCTTCGTTTTTCTTTTCAAGGTCATTTAGTTCCTTTTCAATACTTTCAAATTTCTTATCTATCTCCGCTTGTTCTTTTTTAAGTTCTTCGTTACTTTCTTCTTTCTTTTCTGTTTTCTCTGCCAATGCTTCCTGTTCTTTAGCCAATTCATTTAATTCATTTATCTGCTCTTCTATCTTTTTCTCCATTTCCATTTGCTTGAATTGCTCTAAGGTTCTATCCAATTGTTTTTGCATATCCTCATTCTTCATTTTCATTTTTTCTAACTCCTGTTGCATGGCTTCTTTATTTTGCTGTTTCATCATTTCTTCCAGCTTTTTCATCATGGCTTTCATTTCAGGTGTTAGTAATTCATTGAAGAGTTTTTCTACTTCTTTTTGCTTTTTAAGTAGTTCTTCATCCTGAGGATTTAATTGTTTTTCGCGTTCGTTTTTTGCTTTATTTTCAGTTTTTAGTTGTTCTATTTTATTTTCAAGTTTCTTTTGGTCGTTAATAAAGTCTTTTACTTTTTGCTCTTGCTGCCATTCTAGATTATTTTCTAGTAATTCTTTGTTAAGCTCTTGCGAGCGTTTTTGAAGACTCATAGATTCTTTTATGGCTTCATTTAGTTTTTGTTTAATGCTACTGCTGCTGCTTTCTGCTTGTGTATTGAGTTCTTCTTTACTTGGAGAAACAGATTTAAACGTAGCAGATTTAGAAGATTTTTTACCATTTACTGCATCATTGTCCCATACTTCAAAATAATACTCTAACTCATCGCCATCATTTTTGGCTAGGGTTTTTAAATCAACCATGTAATAAAAAATTTCATCTGTACTTCGACCAATGGTTACAGGTAAATATTGATGCACACTGTTTTGAGTCAAATTTTTGTATACAAATTGCAGTTTGCTTATGCCATAGTCATCATCTGCCTTGCCATAGAAGTAATAAATAAAAGGATTAATAGAATCTGGTTTTTGTTCTGCAATTATGCCTGGGAAACGATCGTCAATGTTTTGAATACTGTATTTTATGGTATCTTTTTGTGTAATGAACTGATTCGCCAATTGTATAAAGTATTGTGTATTTTTTAGAACAGTTTGTTGAATTGAAAATGTGTTGTCATTTTTTTGAGCAGATAATAATTTGGTATCAAACATAAAGTTCATTTTCTCTGCATCTTTGGTATTAAATATCCACTCTAACTTAGTGCCTTGGGGAACCGTTAAATCGCCTGTATTTTGAATTGCTTCTGGTTTTCTGCCAATATAAGCAGGGTATGTAATATTTACTTTAAAATTAGCAATAACAGGATTGGGCAGCACCTTAAGCTTATAGGTATTGGATGTAAATTCGCCATCAGAAAAGAAAAAGGAATGATTAGATGTAAGATTTTGAAATTGATAAGAAAAAGTATTTTTGCCATCTTTTTCCATTTTTATGAGGTGCTTATCAATATTAATGAATACTTCTGCCGGTAAATTCTTACCCTTGGTTTCTAATTCTATTTTGTAATCACTATTTCGTAATACATTTAATGAAGTATTTTTAAGTATATATTCAAATGGCGCTTCTTTAGCAAATTGCTCTTTATAACTAATGATGCGATTAACAGGATTGGTTAAAATATTGCTTTGAAAAACTAGTATAATACCCATCATGAGCAGAGGTAATAAAGCGTAGCGACTATATTTTTTAACTGAGCTTTTTAAATTGATAGCTTTACTAAATGTAAACGGACTTAAGTTTTGTATTCTTTGATTAATACTAGCCAATAACAGTTCATTATGACTATTGGTATTTTGCTCTTGTAATTGGAGGGTATTTAAAAGTTTATCTTTTATTTCAGGAAAATGACTTCCAACTAATGTTGCGGCCTGCTTATAATTAAGCGTTTTGCCAACTTTAAATAATTTTAATAGTGGAATAATAACATAAAGACCAATAATAGCCAAGGCAAAAATGATAAAACTATAAAAAAGAAAGGCTCTGAAAGTACTACCAAAATGGCCGAAATATTCTAAAACAGCTGCTAAAGTAAAAAAAGCAACCAAACCGCCTAATACTAATAAACCGCCTTGTAATAAGCGATTGAGATAGTATTTTTTTATAAATTCATCTAATTTTTGCTGTAAAACAGAATTTTGAAACGACATAGCGGATATTAATCAAACGAATTTAATACAATTTTATTACTTTACAAATCCCAAACAGCGGTTCTTTTTTCTCTGTTGTATTGACGCATATTTATCCAAAAGGCTAAAATCATATAGATAATTACTGGAGAACCCAATGCTAAAAAACTTGCATATACAAAGAATAAACGAATGCGTTTGGTGCTTAAGCCCATTTTTTCGCCTAATTTGGTGCATACACCAAAAGCTTTTGCTTCTATTAAGTTTTTGAATAATGGCATACACAAAAATAGGTATTTTTTATAGAATTGTTGTATTTTTAATCGTTATTTTCTTATGCTCTAATAGTTAGAAATTTAGGAGTGTTTCAGTTCATTTTTTAAGTTTGAATAATTATGCTAAAAATTTGAAGCCATAGAAACCTTAATTTATGCTATAACTACTGCCTTCTTTGCCATCTTTTATTTCAATACCTAAAGCTGTTAATTTAGTTCTAATATCGTCTGATAAGGCAAAGTTTTTATTTGCTTTTGCCTCTACTCGCATATCTAAAAGCATTTTTACAACACCATCTAAATGACTATTGTTGTTGCTTTTTTCGGCTTGTAAACCTAAAATATCAAACACAAAAGTTTCGTAACCAGTTTTTAATTTTTCTAAATCCTCAGCTGTTATGGTTTGTTTGCCAGCAGCTAAATAATTAATATTGGTAACTATATCAAATAAATGGGCAATTAAAATGGGGGTATTCAAATCCTCATTTAGGGCTGCATAGCATTTATTTAATAGGTCATCTACTTGAATGGTAGAAGCACTTGATGGTGTTATATTCTGTAATGTTTGGTGGGCAGCTAATAATCTACTCAAACCTTTCTCAGCAGCTTGTAAGGCGGCATTGCTAAAATCTAATGTGCCACGGTAATGCGCTTGCAAAATAAAAAATTTAAGCGTCATAGGTGTATAAGCTTTTTCTAATAGGGCATGATTGCCAGCAAAAAACTCATCTACGCCTATGCCATTGTTTAGCGACTTTGCCATTTTTTGGCCATTAATAGTTACCATGTTGTGGTGCATCCAATAATTAGCCGGATTTTGATGGGTACAAGCTGTACTTTGCGCTATTTCACTTTCGTGATGTGGAAATAGTAAATCCATACCACCACCATGAATATCAAACTGAGCGCCTAAGTATTTTTTACTCATGGCACTGCACTCTATGTGCCACCCTGGAAAACCATTACCCCAAGGGCTGCTCCACTGCATAATATGCTCTGGTCCTGCTTTTTTCCAAAGCGCAAAATCGTTAGGATTGCGCTTTTCTTCTTGTCCTTCAAGCTCGCGTACTTCGTTACCAGCGCCTGCTATGAGGTCTTCTAGCACCCTGCCTGAAAGTTTGCCGTAGTCATTGTTTTTACTATATTTTAACACATCAAAATAAACAGAACCATTGCTTTCATAAGCGTAACCATTGGCTATAATGGTTTCTATCATTTCTATTTGTTCTATAATATGTCCACTGGCTCGGGGTTCTATAGAAGCCGGCAATACATTTAATTGATTGAGCATGCTATGGTAGGCATTGGTATAAAATTGCGCAACTTCCATAGGCTCTAATTGCTCTAAGCGGGCTTTCTTGGCTATTTTATCCTCGCCTTCATCGGAATCGTTTACCAAATGTCCTACATCGGTAATATTACGCACCAAGCGCACTTTGTAACCAATATGCTTCAGGTATCTATGCAATACATCAAATACCACAGGCCCACGCACATGACCCATGTGTGGGTTACCATATACCGTAGGGCCGCATAAGTAAATACCAACAAAAGGTTCACTAATGGGCGTAAACAAAGAAATATCTCTGGTGTAGGTATTGTAAATTTTGAGCGGTTGCATATTAAAGGCAAAATTAATTGAAATTCTGTTATATTTAAAAATGTTTCTGATTGAAGGTGAAAAACACATTGAAGGGCTGGACACTAATTTCTGCTTTATTACTGCTTATGCAATATAAAAATATTTACAGAGTGACAATAATGTAAAGTCTTCCAAACACTTATGTCAAGATGCGCGCGAGAACAGATAAAAGACTATGAATCAAAGGATTATTATGATAATTGGTTAAAACAGACAAAAAAACATTAAAATTAAATAGAATATGTATAAAATATTAATTCCATTTATATTCATTATAAATCTCAAAATAACTATATGATTGAAAATTTATCAATAGAAAGTTTAAATTTACTAATCAAGAAGAAAGATACAGCATTATGGTATTTAACTTTTCCTCAAAAAAGTAATTCAAAAATTATTAATAAGGAAACTAAAATTAGTATAGATTTTTTCAGTAATGAAAAGAAAAAAATAATTAAATATTTAGATAAATCAAAGAGAATTATAAAACATAAAATTTTTTTTAATAAAACTTAAGATAATTTTCAAATTTTTTATGCCAATATCAATAAAAGTATAGGGTTTTTCTATTCTGCTTTTAATAAAAAGATTGATGAGAGTTCGCTTAAATATCTATTTATTTTTAGTTATTTAAATGGGATTTATATTCCAGCTTTTGAGTCTGTAATTGTTTTAGCTTTTACATAAGAGATACTTCTCAATAGGTCCATTAAAGATGAGGCTTTATTATCGGGTATATCTAATAATATTTTCAAAATACTAATTTTTCTTACTATGCAAAGATAATATTTTTTATAAATTTATTTATTTCTAAATCCATTCTCAATTTTCTCCCCTCTCATTTCAAGTCCTTTTGGTATTAAATCCGCATTGACACATGGTATGCAGGTATTGTTGCAATTGTTTTCTATTGGGGCTATATGGATAAGGTTTTCATTTAATTTAAGACCATAGGTTTTCACAGTTTTATAAGGCTCGGGTATCATAACCAAATGAGTCAGTAGTATGCTTTTCTTTTGAATAACATAAACCGTAAAACCTGTTAAAAGTAATAGATAAGCATATTTTCCTACTTCAATTATTAAATTATTATTTGTTTTTTTATAAAAATACTTTTGGAATAATTTATACCAAAAGCCCATATTAATAAATTGCCATTTTCCTTCTCCTGTGGAGAAGGAGCCAGTAGGGCGGATGAGGCAAAACAAGGGGTGTTGCAAAAAAACAAAACCTATCATAAAAGGCCATATAAAGCCATACGCAAAACGATAATCGGGGGCTATGAATATCCAGATGTTTATAACCACTCCCCATAAAAATAATAGCTTTAAAGCTATACTCAAGGGTTGTTTTTGTAAAAGTCTTTTAATCATCATAAAAATGATATTTAGCCATGCAAAGCTCATAGCAAATGTTAGTATCTTATTAAATAAGGATTGTAAAGCGAACCATTTAAGAAACCACTCTGCAAAGGATAAGGATAAGACATACTCCCAGCTTTCACTCGGTATTTTTGCCCAACTGCTTATCCAATTCTTTTCTATTTGTGCTTGCTCTGTTGTTACAGCCCAATCTAAATTTACAAAGGGCATTGGCAAATAAGGATAAACCAAATAGCCCGAAATAATGATATTTCTTATTACCCAAACCATACCTATAAAACCAGAAATAACAAAAAGGGTATGATTTGCTTTTTTTTGTAAAATATTAAAGCCAGCTACAATAGGTAATAAAAACAGGGCAGATAGCTTGATAGTAATAGCCGTAGCCAATAAAATATATAAGAAATTGGGCGATACAAAGCCCCCTCTCCATTGGAGAGGGGGTTGGGAGCCTGTTCCGTTAAAACTGAGGTGAGGCAAATTTCTTATCATATAAAATCCAATGACCAACATAAAAATGCCTACCGCTACATCGGGGGCTACAGACGAAACCCAACCTCTGCTTACTGTTAATGAAATAATTATAAAGCTTAAAGATAGTAATCTTTCTTTTAAAGGGAATGATTTATTCAGAATATTTTGAAACAGAAAAATTGTCCAAATTAACACCAAAAAACTATTCAGAAATCTGGCAGAAACATTTGAAAATGGATAGAAAGAAAATAGAGCTTGTACATTGAAAAAGGAAGAATTAAAACCTAAGCGACCAAATAAATTGGCTAAACCTGGCACTGCCTTGTATTGCTCTATCCATTGCAAAGCTTGCGCATGGTAAAAGCTGCTGTCGCCATGATTGGGTTCGGGCAAAGCTAATATTAATACGCATATACCAATCAATAAGTAAAAAAAAAGTGATGGTTTATCAGCCTTTAGAATAAAATTAAAATCTATTTTATGGACGATTAAATAAATCAAACTTAAAATGAATAAACTTAAATGCACCCAAGAATTAACAGGCAAGAACAAAGCAAATAAAGCAGATACTATACTTAAAAAACAATATCCCATTAATAATTCATTAAACCAGTTAATGCCTTTAATTTTTAATATTCGGCATGCAATATTGCCCCATGTTTTAAAAACTACAAAATGCGAAAGCCATGATAATAAAACTACTAACATAATTGGTAAACAAAACTAATGTAAAATTTTTGGAAATGAAGTATAACGAGTTGCAAAACTTAGATAATAGAAAACCTTTTGGGAGTTTGAATAGATTTGATTTAACATAATGGCAAAGCCTTAAAACTCTATTGAAACAAAATCCTAAATTTTACTTAACATTGCACTTCTATAAAATTAACACTATTTTATCCTAATAAATGGTAACCAAAGATATACTACTAAAAGCTTATGCCCTCATGTGCAAAGCAAGGGCTATGGCAAATATTTACGAAGAAAATAGACCCATTACCAAGTATGTTCACTCCACCAGCAAAGGACATGAGGCTATACAAATAGCCACTGGTTTTTTATTAAAATCAATAGATTATGCTGCTCCATACTACCGCGATGAGAGCATGCTGTTAGCCATGGGCATGAAGCCCTATGAGCTAATGTTGCAATTATTAGCTAAAGCAGACGATCCATTTAGTGGTGGTCGCACTTATTATTCGCACCCATCTTTAAAACGAGATGATATGCCTAAAATGCCACACCAAAGCAGTGCCACCGGTATGCAGGCTATTCCAGCCACAGGTATGGCCCATGGTATAAAATATAAGGAAAGTGAAGGCTTGTTAAATGGTGAAAAACCAATTGTGCTGTGTAGTATTGGCGATGGCAGTATGACAGAAGGCGAAGTAAGTGAAGCATTGCAAATGGCAGTACTTAAAGAGTTACCAATTTTATATTTAGTACAAGATAATGATTGGGGTATAAGTGCCAGTGGTGATGAAATGAGAGCGATGGACGCCTATGAATTTGCAGCAGGGTTTAAAGGCTTAAAACGTGCTAAAACAGATGGGAGTAATTTTGTAGAATGCTATGATGATGTTAAAAATTCCATTGATTGGGTGCGCAAAAATAGAAAACCAATGCTTCTCCACGCCAGAGTGCCTTTGTTAGGACATCACACTAGTGGGGTGCGAAGTGAGTGGTATAGAGATGATTTAGAACAAGATTTAAAAGATGATCCATTTCCTAAATTAAAAAAAATACTTTTAAATCTTGCAGAAACAGAACAAACACTTACTGCCATTGAAAATGAGTGTATTGATGAAATTAACGAAAGTTTTAACAATGCTGTAAATGCAGATGATCCTTTGCCAGAAACGCTTTATTTACATGAGTTTGCACCTACGCCAATAACAGAAGAAAAAGGCGAAAGAGCACCTGCGGGTAAAGAACCTATTGTAATGGTAGATGCTGCCTTATTTGCTTGCGATGAAATTTTAAAAAAACATCCAGAAGCCTTGCTTTACGGGCAAGATGTAGGTATACGACTTGGAGGTGTATTTAGAGAAGCAGCTACATTAGCCAAAAAATACAGTAAAAATAGAGTATTTAATACCCCCATTCAAGAGGCTTATATAGTAGGTTCTACGGTTGGTATGAGTGCTGTTGGTTGCAAACCCATAGTAGAAATACAATTTGCCGATTATATATGGCCGGGTATTAATCAATTGGTAGAAGAATTATCTAAAAGTTGTTTTTTATCCAATGGAAAGTATCCAGTGCAATCGCTTATAAGAATTCCAACAGGCGCTTATGGTGGTGGTGGTCCTTACCACAGCGGTACGGTAGAAAGTAGTATATTGCAAATAAAAGGTATAAAGGTAGTATATCCCAGCAATGCAGCAGATATGAAAGGCTTGTTAAAAGCGGCTTTTTACGATCCTAACCCCGTTATTATGTTTGAGCACAAAGGCTTGTATTGGAGCAAAGTGCCGGGCACAGATTATGCCAAATGTCCTGAGCCAGACGAAGATTATATAATCCCATTAGGAAAAGCCAATATAGTTTTAAAAGCCAGTGAAAGTGCCGTAAAATATGGTGAATCGGTAGCAGTAATTACATATGGAATGGGAGTGCATTGGGCGTTAAATGCAGCAAAGCAGCTAGAGGGTCAAGTGGAGATTGTTGATTTACGTACACTTAATCCGTGCGATGATGAAGCGATTTATAATGCAGCTAAAAAACACGGCAAAGTATTGGTGCTAACAGAAGAAACTCTAAGAAATTCTTTTGCAGAAGCCATTGCTGGAAGAATTCAATTAAATTGTTTTAATTACTTAGATGCGCCTGTGCGCACTATAGGCTCTGCTAATTTGCCAGCAATACCGCTTAATATTACACTTGAAAAAGAAATGCTACCAAGTGCGGATAAGGTGGTTGAAATGTTGAAAGAGATATTGGCGGATTAAAAGGTCTTCTAGAAATATTTATAATAAAAAAACCGCTAAAATTATTTCTAGCGGTTTTTAAATATGTTTAAAATATAGAATTTACCTTGTGCCCATATCTTTTAAATGCGCAATGTGCGAAGCCAAGGCATAGCGGGTTTTTTTATGAACTAAATAAGGTACATTAAACTCTTTGCAAACATTGCTCACTATAGCACTTAAGGCAGGATAATGCACATGCGAAATATTAGGAAACAAATGGTGTTCCACTTGAAAGTTTAAACCACCAGTAAACCAGTTCCAAAATTTGCTTTTAGTAGCAAAATTTGCTGTTGTTTTTAATTGGTGCACTGCCCATTCGTCTTCTACTTTTCCTGTTACCAAGTCTTGTGTTGGAAAACTAGTTTCTTGCACTGTATGAGCTAATTGGAAAACCAAACTCAATACAATGCCTGCAAAAGCACCATATACTAAAAAGCCAATTAACCAAGGTGTAAATCCTATCATATAAATAGGTAACACAGCAAATAATGCAATATGTAATAATTTAAAACTCCAAAAAGAAATATGTTCACTCAATTTCATTTTTTTGATAGGCATTTCTCCTACTTTACCCGTAAAGTACTTTTTATAATCTGTAAATAAAATCCAATAGATATATAATAAGGAATAAGCAGCCAAAAAGTAAATATGTTGGTATTTGTGTATTTTGTATTTTTTTTGAGATTCGCACAATCTTAAAAAAGGACGCGCATCTATATCGTCATCTACCTCAGCAATATTGGTAAATGTATGGTGTACTATATTGTGTTTGGTTTTCCACATAAATACATTTGCGCCTAACATGTTAAGCGATAAGCCAGCCATATCATTCACCCATTTTTTACTACTAAAACTGCCATGTGCACCATCGTGCATAATATTAAAACCAATAGCAGAGGTTAAAGCACCTAAAACTAAACATTCAATAATTAGTAATGTAATATTTAAGAAACCACCGGTATTAAGCATTGGTTTAGAAAAAAATACAAGATGAATATAAATAGCAACAAAGCTTAACATAATAATTAATGCCTTTGAATAAAGTTTAAAATTACCTGTTTTAATTGTTTTAGCTTTTTCAAAATAATCGTTTACTCTTTTTCTAAGTTCGGAATGAAATGAATCAGTAGGGTTTAGAAATTTTGGAATTATCATGATAATATTTTTGTAGTTTAAATTGTGGCGCAAAGGTAAGTCTAATTAACAATATAAATATGATTTTGCTCATAAAACAACTTTTTAACCCGTTAAAGTGATAATTTTCAACTAATTTAAAAATAATTTTTGTAATGTTAAAAATAATTTTATTTTTGCAGTCCCAAAAAACAAAAGAAAACTTAGCTCAGCTGTTTCAAAGCATTCCTTATTAAAACTGAAGAATAGTGGGGTTTGAAACCCAAAAAATAATATAAAGGGAGCTTAGCTCAGCTGGTTCAGAGCATCTCGTTTACACCGAGAGGGTCGGGGGTTCGAATCCCTCAGCTCCCACAATTAAAAGACTTTCAGAAATGAAAGTCTTTTTTTATTATAACATGTGCAAGTTTTATATTCAATTCAACGTGATCAATATTTAGGCCATACTTGCGATACCTTAGAGAATCGTTCATCAGCAAATAATTCCAATCATAAAGGTTTTACAGGTGGTGTTGGTGATTGGAAAGTGGTTTACTTTGAAGAGTTTGAAAATAAGTAATCAGCTTATAAGCGAGAAAGAGAAGTAAAAGGATAGAAAAGTAGAAAAAGGGTAGGTCAGTTGGTTTAAAGTATTCCGCTATTTTAGTGCGGAAGGGTTGGGGGGGTCGAATCTCTCAGCTCCCAAACTCTAAAAAGACTTTCATTCTTTAAGGTCTTTTTTATTTTACAATATTTTTTCTAAATCCCTAAGTCTAGCTCCTCATCATCAGGCTTGCCAAATTCATCTAAAGGCGCTCCCGAAGAATATTCACCACAATTATATTCTAAACTTATTTCTTTTTCAGGTTTTGTTATGGGGTCTAGTTTGATATTAAGTTTTGAATCTTCTTTGGCTTTTTTAATAAAATAAGCAAATATAGGCAATGCAGCATGTGCACCTTGGCCATAGGCAGTGCTTCTAAAACGTACTTTGCGACTATCGCAACCTACCCAAGTGGCACAAACCAAATCATTGGTTACACCCATAAACCAACCATCACTGTTGCTCTGAGTAGTGCCTGTTTTGCCTCCTACCCATCCTTCTACTCTATATTTTCTATGCAATCTTTGTCCTGTGCCTTTTTTGCATACACCTTCTAGTAATTGACACATTACATAGGCCTTTTCTTCAGTTAATATTTGCTTTATTTGAGTAGGTGAAAATTCAGCAAGTATATTGCCGTTTTTATCTTCTATTCTTGTTAAATAAGTAGGCTCTACCCAATATCCTTTATTGACAAACATACTAAATGCACTGGCCATATCAAATGGAGATATATCTGCTACCCCTAAGCAAATGGCAGGCATATTTGGCATTTTTGCACTGTCAATACCCATTCTTTTTACAAAATCTATGATAGTACCAGGCGCTCTTGCTCCCATTGTTTTCATAACTTGTGCTACAATACAATTTGTACTTGTAGCCAAACCTTGATACATATTCATAGTGCCACCATAACCACCACCACTATTGTGCACTACCCAGCCACCATATGCTGGTGGTGTATTTGAAAATTGCATACATGGCGATATTTTATTATCTATGGCTAAAGCATATACAAATGGCTTAAATGTAGAACCTACCTGTCTAGTAGCACTTTTATTAACATGATCAAACTGAAAATAATGATGATTAATACCCCCAACCCAAGCTTTTACTTGACCAGTTGAAGGTTGAATAGCAACAAAACCAGTATGTAAAAATTTTTTCATATACTTTAATGAGTCTAGAGGACTCATCATTGTATCAATATCGCCTACCCAACTAAACAAAGTCATTTTAACTTTTGTTCGGCACACTTTCATAATTTTTGTTGTGTCTTTACCAAATTGCTTTTTCAAAAGTTTATAACGGGGCGTTTTCTTTAATTCTTGAATTGGATATTCTGGCAATACTCGCCAATCCTCATCAGTCCAAGGCTGACGCGTTCCCCAACTTTTATTAAATTGTTTTTGTAAATCGGTCAAATGTTTTTTTGCCGCTTCTTCTGCATAAGTTTGCAAGCGGCTATCTATTGTCGTATAAATTTTTAAACCATCTTTATATAGGTTATAATTTTCGCCATTAGGCTTTTTGTGTTCCTTACACCATTTATTCAAATCGCGTTTTAAATATTCTCTAAAATAAACAGCTAAACCTTGGTTATGATCTTCGTATTGATAATCTAATACAATAGGCATTTCTTTATACTTTTCATATTCAGCATCGGTTATTACTTTATTTCTTTTCATTTGAAAAAACACAGTATTTCTGCGTTTTAAGCCATCTTTCGGATTGCGTTTAGGGTTATACATTGAAATTCCTTTCAATACACCCACTAATACTGCGCATTCTTCTACTTTTAGGTCTTTAGGTGTTTTATTAAAAAACTCTTTAGCTGCAGATTTAATACCATAAGAACCACCGCTGTATCTTATTGTATTCAAGTACATGTTTGCTATTTCATCTTTGGTATAGCGTCTTTCTAATTTAATAGCTATTACCCACTCCTTCAATTTTTGAATTAATCTAATGACTATGTTTGGTCTGTCTTCTTCATCATCATAATGAAATAGATTTTTTGCTAATTGTTGGGTTATTGTACTTGCACCTCCTTTGCTTCCAAGGCCTGCAACAGCTCCTACTAATCGTTTGGCATCAATGCCAGAATGATCGAAAAAACGCTCGTCTTCAGTGGCAATTAATACCTTAAACATCATAGGTGCTATTTCATTAAAAGGCACATAAGAACGCTTTTGAATATAGTATTGTCCCATCATTACACCGTCTGCACTGTATAGTTCGCTTGCTAAAGAACTTTTTGGATTTTCTAACTCTTCAATATTTGGCATGTGCCCCAAAATCCCTAAATTTACAAGGAAAAAGAAAACAGGTACAAAAACTAAAAAAATTAAAAACCATTTCCATATTTTTTTAAGAATAGGTATTTGAAGCATGTTATTAGACATTGGTGTATATTATAAAGCGTAGTTGTTTTGAAAAAATATAAGGTAATCTGAAATATTTTTATCTTTTGACAATATTACAAAATTATCATTAGAAATAATAAAACTTTGAGGAAATACTATTTTTTGAAGATCAAAGAGAGAGATATTATTATTGGTTAATTTCAAATAATTTTTAAGTGCTTCTAAAGTACTAAAATTATTAACCATAAGTATTTGTTCTTTACCTAATAAAGAAGCCGTTATTTGTAAATTATCTATAGGATAATTAGTTTTATTATATTCATTAAATCCTGCTTTTAGTTTATCCATATTAGCGCCTTTTGGTAATACCAAAACATAAAAATGAGAGGCGTCTTTATCATAAGTATATTTTTTAGTAGAATCGATACTACTTGTTAAGCTTGTTTTTTTTTTGTTTTGTTTAATAAGTTCTAATGTAGTGGCAGCCTGTTTGCCAATTTCTGTTTGAGGGTAATTGTCGTTTATAGCTTTTAATTTCATTTCAAAATCCTTGAAGTTTCCTTGTTCAGCAATACTTAAAGCTTCTAAATAGTCGAAGTTTACTTGCAAAGGGTTTCCTGGAAATTTAGTGTCATTTTCTTTTTTAAGTTCGCTTAGTTTAATATAATCTTTATTTTTATAAGTGGTATAAGCATTTTTATATAATACATCTACCTCTGTATCTACTTTAGCAATATTTTTCGTTAGAGAATCTGGATTGTCTTTTTTTTCTAATATGGCTAAAAAATTACTTAATGAGTCAGTTTGTCTTATTAAATCAGTATAGTATTTAACTTTAGGTAAGTCGCCTTTTTCAGAATATATTTTCGCTAATAAATAATAAGCATTTATTTCAAATTTACTTTTAGGGTATTTTTTAAGCAACTCGTCCAGCATTTTTCTGGATTTATCATATTGCTTTAAGCTTTGAAAATATACATTTGCACCTAAAAAATAAGACTCAGCTGCTTCATCCTTGAGTTTTTGTTTTTCATCTTTAGTAAATGGAATATTTTCGTAATATTTTTTTCTTTCTGCTGGTGCATCAGCTAAAATTTTATTTTTTGCCTCGCTTCCAAAATCATTGTTTTTTTGCTCTTTATCTATTTTTTCCCAAGCGGCAGATTTATTGCTACTAATAGCCCAAAAATCTGCTAGTTCTCTGTTGCCCCATATTCTTTGAAAATCTTGAAAACCTTTGGTTTTGGCAGCCATATTATAGAAAGGAAATGTTGTATTTACTATATTTCCAACATTAGGCGGTGGCATAATTTGTTGTTGTATTCTTTTAAGTTCATCTTCACGCTTTTTGTCATCTTCTCGGTCACGATCTTCTTTTATGAGTTTATCTATAGTTTTTTCTCTTAATTTTTCATTTTCTGATAACTTCAGTAAACTATCATTGGTTTTAATAATAACTAAATGTTTAATTAATTCATTTAAAACATTATTTTTTGTAATAATGGCCTCATAATTAGGGTTATTTTTATCTACCGACCTAGCAGCACTGTCAAAATAAATTTGTGCATTGATGTAATCTTGTCGTTTAAAATATAATTCTGCTAGTGCCATATAGGAGGAACTTTTAAGGGTTAAATCATTGCTCTTGGCTCTTAAAGCATTGCTGTAATAGGTTATAGCTAGAATTTCATTTTTATCTAGTAAAGCCAAATTGCCTAATTCATAATATATTTGATCAAAGTATTCAATATTCTTATCATCTTTCAACATACCTTGAAGAGAAGCTATCGCTTGATTTATTTCAACCCTATTTTTTGGATTAATGGCTTTTGCTATATTTAGTTTTGAATGAAAAGCAAAATCGTATGGAGGATTTAATTTTATAACTTTTTTAAATTTTTCATTGCCATCCGGATTCTTTTTTGAAGCACTGTACAACTGCCCCAAAACAAAATTATACCTAATTTTATTTATCTTACCCTTTGTTTTAGGGATAGAAATTTCTAATAATTTAATGGCTACTAAATATTTTTTTTGATAAATATTTACGGCAGCACCCGCTATATTTAATTCATTTCTTAATTTAGCAGGAAAAGTTTTAGAACTATTTAGTTTGGTATAAAGCGCTTCTGCATCATTATATTTTTTTAATTGTAAGTAAGTTTTAAGAATATTTATTTCTGCCTGAGCAGCTGCAGAGCTTCCTTTATAAGTGCCTGCAACGTATTCGTAAACCTCTAATGCACTATAAAAATCACCTTTATAAAAATGAGCGTCTCCCATTAAAAGGTAGCTATCATCTACCCACTTACCTTTACTGTGTTTTTCTATTATATGGGAACATTTCTTCAGAACTTCGTCCATTTTAGCGGCATTTCCCTTTAAACTGCCTTCATCTGGAATAGCATATAAAGATAATATTTCTTTGTAATTATCTATGTAAGTATTTTCGCCAGATTCTTTGGCTTCAAATACTATCAATTCAGCGTTGTAATAATAATTATAATGAGAAGTTGAACTGTGCCAAAGTTTAGATAAGAAATTTTGAGAATGCAAATTTTGCAGTCCAAAAACTAAAATTAAAATTATATATTTTATTTGGTTCAAAATAATGTTGTTATTTGTAGTTAACTTTAAAAACGCAAATTTATTATTTGTTAACGACATTTTTTACATGGAAAAGAAACAAGAGCGAAGAAAATTATTGAAAAAACTTAAAAATAAGTACCGATTACTTATTATTAATGAAACAAATTTTCAAGAAAAAACATCCATTAGCCTAACTTTAGGAAATACTATTTTAATAGTTTCTACTGGCTTATTGCTGTTTTCAGTAATAAGTTGGGGTATTTTTACATTATTTCCTACAGTTAAAGATTATGCACCTGGCTATAGTCAAACATTTGATGGAATGATGAAAAATAACATGTTAAATAAAATGAATATTTTAGAAAAAAAAGTTTTAATAGCCGAAAAAAGAGAATTAGCACTCAAGCAAATTTTCTCTGGAAAAGATGTTACAGCTTATGATATTCCTTTTAAGGCAGAAAAAAGTAGAGCTGTTGAGCTAGAAATAAATGAAACAAAAGCCGAAGGAGATAGGGTAAATAATGCAAAAGATATTATTAGTAATGCTAGAAAAGACGAAGTAAAAGAACAAAAGCCAAATGTAGTAAACAAAGTAGTTTTAACCTCTATTGAGCTAGAGGCAGACGTTTTAAATAGTGATTTTTTATTCTTTTCTCCGATAAAAGGGACTATAATTTCTAATTTTAATAGCCGTAAACAAGCTTCAGTAAAAGTAGCTGCGCAAGGGGATAATGCCATAAAAGCTGCTATGGAAGGCACCGTAATATTAAGTACTTGGACTCCAGACAATGGCTATATAATAAGTATTCAACATTCGAATAATTGGGTAAGTACATATAAAAATAATGCTGCAAACTATAAGGAATTAGGAGCCTTGGTGAAAGCCGGAGAAACCATAGCCCTTGTTGGAAATTCGTCTAAAGATGCAAATAAAAATGCCTTAGAATTTGAACTTTGGCATAATGGTGTTGCAGTAAATCCATTAAATTACATAACTTTTTAATATTATTGCACCCATGTTGAATAGAAATACAAAAACTGAAAACAACCAAAGCTCTGCTTTAAATATGATAGGAACAGGCACAATTATAAAAGGTGACCTAAGTTCTGATGGTGACTTAAGAGTAGATGGCAAAATAGAAGGAAATACAGCCTCAAAATCTAAAATAGCTTTAGGTCCTAGTTCAGAAATTATAGGTAATGTATCTGCAAGAAGTGCCGATATATCTGGTAAAATAGACGGAGATTTAGAAGTAACTGAAACACTTTTTTTAAGAGCAACTGCCAAAATCAATGGTAATATTAAAACCAGTAAAATAGTAATAGAGAGCGGTGCTTCGTTTAATGGCAATTGCTATATGACTGCTTCTAAGGCAGTGTAATTTTGATTAATTATGAAAAATAAAATCCCGTTGAGTGGCTATGCAAAATACAGTGCAATAGGATTGCAAATGGCCTCTATTATTGTAATTTTAGCATTATTAGGTAGATATATGGATAGCTTTAAATGGACAAAAACACCAATTTTTACAATTTTGGGTGTTTTTTTAGGCGTTTTTTCAGCTATGTATTACATTATTAAATTTTTAAGTAAGTAAATTATGCAAAAATTATTTTTATTTTTACTCATCGCATTTTTAGTTTTAGCGGGTATTTCCACTCTAAACAAAATTAGCTTAAATAATAATGACATCATTTGGTTAAATGTTATTGGATTTATTATTGCTGCCAGTACCTTATTTTCTGCATACCGTGTCAATAGCTCCTTATTTGTTTCTCAAGCCAAATTTAATGCAGTATTTTTCGGCACCATGTTTTTAAAAATGTTTTTTGCTCTTTTTTTAATTGGCATATATCTAAAATTTAATGATATAAGGAATAAAATTGGGGTTATATTTATAGTTTGTTCATATTTTATTTATACTTGCTTTGAAATTCAATTTATCCTTTCTAAATTGCGCTCCAATTCGAAAAAAAATAAAAATGAGAATTAAGCGCGTAAATAAAGGACTTTCAATATTTGGCAAACTAAAAATTTTAGCACTTATTATAAGTTTTGCGCTGTTTTTACCAATTTCTTCGTTTGCAAACGAGCCAGAAGTAGCCAAAAATCACGAATTACAAATTGAAGGTGCAACTGCTTCTAATTCACATGCAAATGCGCATGAAGAGAAATTAGTTAAATTTAATCCTGGTAAAATGATTCTTGAACACGTAAAAGATGCACACGATTGGCATATTTTAGATTATCATGGTCATTCAGTTAGTATTCCGTTGCCAGTTATTTTATACGATAATGGTTTGCATATGTTTATGTCATCTAAATTTGAACATGGACACGCAACAGTAGAAAGTAAAGGCAACTATTATAAATTACACGAAGGACATATTTTTAAAACAGATGCAGCAGGAACTATTGAAGTTGGCGAAAAAAACGCTGTAACAAATCCAAAACCTTTAGATTTTTCTATCACCAAAAATGTAGCTGCTATGTTTGTAGGTGCTATTATTATATTGTTAATATTCTTTTCAATTGCAAAATCTTATAAAAAGAAAGGAAATGCGGCTCCTAAAGGATTGCAATCACTTATTGAGCCAGTTATTCTTTTTATTAAAGACCAAGTGATATTGCCTTCTATTGGCAAAAAGCACTATGCTAGGTTTGTTCCATTATTGCTTACCATTTTCTTTTTTATATTCATCAATAATTTATTGGGTTTAATACCTATAGTTCCATTTGGTGCAAATGTTACAGGTAATATTGCAGTTACACTAATTTTAGCATTAATAGTATTCTTTGTTGTTAATTTGAATGGTAATAAATCGTATTGGAAACATATATTTATGCCAGATGTGCCAATTGCTTTATGGGTATTATTAATTCCTATTGAACTTTTTGGTGTTATCTTAAAACCATTTGTTTTAATGTTGCGTTTATTTGCAAACATTACAGCAGGCCACATTATAATTTTAGGCTTTTTCAGTTTAATATTCATATTTGGCGAAAAAAATGTAGCAGCCGGTTACGGAACTTCGGTTCTTTCGGTAGCTTTCACATTGTTTATGAGCGTATTAGAGTTGTTAGTTGCCTTTTTACAAGCTTATGTATTTACATTGTTAACCTCACTTTATATAGGTTCAGCATTAGAGGAGCATCACCATGCAGAGGAACACCATTAATTAGAAATAAAAATCAAACAAAATAAAAAAACCAAATAAATATGTCAATTTTAGAAATTTTATTAGAAACAGTAACATCAGCCGACCCATCTAAATTAGGTGCAGCTATCGGTGCAGGATTAGCAGCTATCGGTGCAGGTATCGGTATTGGCAACATTGGTAAAGGTGCTTTAGAAGGTATTGCACGTCAACCAGAATCTACTGGTGATATCAGATCAAACATGATTGTAGCTGCAGCTCTTGTTGAAGGTGCTGTATTTTTTGCTATCGTATTGTGTCTTTTGATAGCTTTGTAGTAAGCAAAAAAGAATTAAAATATTATGCAATGAGAAGGGTAAAATAATTACCCTTTTCATTCTGCATATACATTAACAAACAGAATTAGTTAGCAAAACTAACTAAACAAAAAAACAAAAAATAAAAAAATGGATTTTGTAACCCCTGGTATTGGTCTCATATTCTGGATGTGCTTAGTTTTCAGTTTACTTATAGTATTACTGAAAAAATTTGCTTGGAAACCAATTTTAACTGCTTTAAATGAAAGAGAAAACTCAATTACTGAAGCCTTAAAATCTGCAGAACATGCACGCGAGCAAATGGCTAAATTAAATAGCGATAACGAAGCGATGCACAAGCAAGCAAGAGAAGAACGCGACCAAATTTTGAAAGAAGCCAAAGAAATGAAAGACAATATTATTTCTGAAGCCAAAAAAGCTGCCGAAGATGAGGGCAAACGCATTATTCTGAGAGCAACTGAAGAAATTAATAAACAAAAAGCAAATGCTATTTCAGAATTGAAAGGTCAAGTGGCTAGTCTTTCTGTTAGTATTGCTGAAAAATTAATTAACAATCAATTGTCAAATAATACAGAGCAACAATCTATCATTGCTTCTCAAGTAAATAATTTGAATAGTAACCAACAAGCAATTGCCTAACTAAAATGTCGGAAATTAAAATTGCAAATAGATACGCTCAAGCACTTATTCAGCAAGCAACTACCGATAATAAATTATCAGTTGTGGCTCAAGATATACAGGTGCTTTTTGATACAATTTCAAATAGTAAAGATTTGAAGAATGTTTTGCAAAATCCAATTATCAATGGCGTTCAAAAATTAGATGCTTTAACAAGTATTTTTAAAAATTTTAATCCACTTTCTTCTGGTTTAATTAATTTAGTATGCAATAAAAACAGAGAAAACATTTTGTTAGATATTGCAGATGCTTTTTTAAATGCTTATAGAACACAACAAGGTATTCAAAAAGTAACTATTGAATCTGCAGTAGCTTTAGATTCTAAAACTGTAGACAGTATCAAACAATTTGTAAAAGAAAAAACGGGTGCAAATGAAATAGAAGTGCACACATCTATCAATACTACTGTAATAGGTGGTATGATAATAAAATATGGTGACAATTTACTAGATACTAGTATAGCCGCTAAATTGAGAAACTTAAAAAAAGAATTAAACATAGCTTAAAAATAAATAATTATGGCAGAAATAAGACCTGATGAGGTTTCAGCAATTCTGAAACAACAAATAACAAACTTTAAAACAGAAGCCGAATTAGAACAAGTAGGTACTGTGCTTCAAGTAGGTGATGGTATTGCACGTATTCATGGACTTACCCAAGTTCAATCTGGAGAATTGATTGAATTTGAAAATGGTATGAAAGCCATTGTATTGAATCTTGAAGAAGATAATATTGGTGCTGTACTATTTGGTAGTAGCACTTTAATAAAAGAAGGTGATACCGTTAGAAGAACTGGTAAAATTGCATCTATCAATGTAACTGAAGGTATGTTAGGTCGTGTAATTAATACACTGGGCGAACCTATTGACGGTAAAGGGCCACTAATTGGTGAAATGTTTGAAATGCCCTTGGAGCGTAAAGCACCAGGTGTATTATTTCGTGAGCCTGTAAAAGAGCCATTGCAAACTGGTATTAAAGCTATTGATGCCATGATTCCTATTGGAAGAGGTCAACGTGAGTTGATTATTGGTGATAGACAAACTGGTAAAACAGCGGTTGCTATTGATGCCATTATTAATCAAAAAGAATTTTTTGCTAAAGGCAAACCAGTATATTGTATATATGTGGCTATTGGACAAAAAGAAAGTACTGTAAAACAAGTTGTTAAAACATTGGAAGAAAAAGGCGCAATGGATTATACCGTTGTTGTATCTGCTTCGTCTTCTGCTCCTGCACCATTGCAGTTCTTTGCTCCTATGGCAGGTGCTGCAATTGGCGAATTTTTTAGAGATAGAGGATTGCCAGCTTTAATAGTATATGACGATTTATCTAAGCAAGCGGTAGCCTACCGTGAGGTATCTTTATTGTTAAGACGTCCGCCTGGTCGTGAAGCTTATCATGGAGATGTATTCTATTTACATAGCCGTTTATTAGAA
>JABMMZ010000062.1 GCA_013205405.1 Bacteroidota bacterium
GATGGTGGAATCGGTAGACACGCAGGACTTAAAATCCTGTGGCTTTACGGCTGTGCGGGTTCAAGTCCCGCTCTGGGTACAGTAAGAAAAGCTGTTCGTTAATACGAATGGCTTTTTTTGTGAAATAAATAATCTCAAAACTCATACAACTTAAAATATATTTATTGTGTCTTAGCATTATGAACAATAAAATTCTTATACTAATATTTAGCACATTCTTATTTTCTCAAGCTTGTAAAAAAGAAACCGATAAAAAAGATATTCAACACGAAGTAACCTATTTTATTAATGCACCCGCATCCTACCATTTTTATTATACCAATGAAAAAGGCGAGGAAATTTATTCAGGCAAAAAGGAAGGTTTTGATTTTGGCGGAGGACCTAGTCAAATAATTGTAAAAATGAAAACTGGGGCTAAAGCAAAACTAACTGCCTATAAAAATGGCAATGGTGGTTTGTTTACAGTTCAAATCTTGGTAGATGGTAAAATTGCAAAAGAATTAAAGGAATATAATTGTTTTTGCGATGATAGAATTTTAGAAACTATCATTGAATAATAATTAATTACCTACCATCTCCATCTAACAAATTACCCAATCCTCCTAATAAAGAGCCTTCTTCTTTTCTACGGCCTCTGCCATAACTTAATATTCTAGAAGCTAAGCGACTTACAGGCAAGGTTTGCAACCAAATAGTACCTGGACCAGTAATTTTGGCAAAAAACAAACCTTCTCCTCCAAAAATAACATTCTTTACCCCTTTTACAAATTCAATATCAAAATCGATGGTGCTGGTATAAGCTACCACGCAACCAGTATCTACTTTTATACTTTCTCCAGCTTTTAAATCTCTACTAAACACATAGCCGCCAGCATGCACAAAAGCCATTCCATCGCCTTCTAATTTTTGCATTATAAAACCTTCGCCACCAAACAAGCCAGTACCTAATCTTTTTTGCAAAGCTATTCCTACGCTTACACCTTTAGCTGCACACAAAAAAGCATCTTTTTGACAAATTAGCATATTATTGAGTTTGCTTAAATCCATAGGAATAATTTTTCCTGCATAAGGTGCCGCAAAACTTACTTTTTTCTTACCCATACCAGCATTGGTAAAAGCAGTCATAAACAAACTTTCTCCAGTTAATAAACGCTTGCCCGCACCAATAAGTTTGTCAAAAAAACTACCTCCTGAGCTTTGACTACCATCGCCAAAAATAGTTGCCATTTCAATTTCGTTATCCATTTGCAAAAAGCTTCCACTTTCAGCAATTACGGTTTCTTGTGGATCTAGTTCAATTTCCACACATTGCATTTCCTCTCCCATTATTTGGAAATCTATATCATGATTAGTTCTTGTATTCATAGGTTCAAAGAAAGTAAAATAGATTGAAGAAAATATAATTTTTAGATGAAATTAAAAATTAGACAGACAATATTTACTTGATTAAAAATTCAGCACCCTTTTATCATAAAATATAATTTGTTTGATTTGTATTTATTACCTTTGTACTCAAATGGTCGGAAACTTTTTGAAAAAATTAACATCATTTCAAAAATAGCTGAACCGCTATTTCAAAACCAGTCTTTTTTTCCCTTAGGGAGATTCATGGAATTCGTTCTGTGGACGTTAGAAGGTTGCATTCATGTGGAGGCTAAATCATATTAACTTGCAGATTTTTATCAAAATCCAATCTTTTTTATACAATTTTTAAACCTTTATCCCCACAATCGGTCATTAATCGAAAAAAATAATTTTGTAGGGCAATTATATTGTTTTTTTGTTTGTTCGATTTAATATTCACACAATATGAAACAATTTTTAAAATTTACATTAGCTACAATTGTTGGCCTATTTATATCATTTATTTTTTTAGGTGCTATAATGGCTTTTGCCTTTATTGGCCTTGTTAGTTCTGCGTGGAAAAATACTGTTTCAGTAAAGAGTAACTCAGTGCTTGAACTTAATATCAATTATGATGTTCCTGAGCGCACTCCAAATAGCTTTATGGCAGTCTTTTCAACTAATGATGAGCTTTCTACTTTAGGATTGGATGATATATTGCCAATGATAAATAATGCTAAAAAAGACACTAAAATAAAAGGCATTTATTTAAAAACAAACTTAAATAATACCGGCTATGCAACAGCTTTAGAAATTAGAAATGCATTAGCTGACTTTAAAAAAACTGGCAAATTTATTTACGCTTCTGCACCATATTATGACGAAAAAAATTACTATCTAGCTAGTATTGCAGATTCAATATTTATTGAAAAAAGTGGTGGTATTTTAATGAATGGTATTTCTGCTAATTTAATGTTTTACAAAGGAGCATTAGAAAAAATGGGTGTTGAAATGCAAATAATAAAAGTAGGTGCTTACAAAGGGGCTGTTGAAACTTTTTCAAGAAAAGATTTAAGTCCTGAGAATCGCGAACAAATATCAGTTTACATTAACCATTTATATAGAACAGTGCTTAATTCTATTAGCGAAAGTAGACATATTGATACCGCTAAATTACACAATGCTTTTAATAATTTTACCATACAAACTCCTAGCCAGGCTATAGCTTTTGGCCTAATAGACAAAATGGCTTATAATGATGAAATTCAAAGCATAATTAAATCCAAATTAAAAATTAAGGCTAAAGAAGATTTAAACATTATTAAAGCAAACGCTTATACTAAAACTGATTTTAATTTTGACAAAGACGTTAAAGAAAGCAAAGATAAAATAGCTGTAATATATGCTGTGGGCGAAATAATAGATGGCGAAGGAAGCGATGAAACTGCAGGTTCAATAACCTTAAGCAAAGCTATTGCAAAAGCAAGAGAAGATAAGAATATTAAAGCAATTGTTTTGCGTGTTAATTCTCCAGGTGGTAGCTCATTAGCAAGCGATATTATAATGCGCGAACTTTTATTATGCAAAGGTATTAAACCTATTGTTGTTTCTATGGGAGACGTAGCAGCAAGTGGCGGTTATTATATTAGTGCTATGGCCGATAGTATAATTGCAATGCCCAACACCATTACTGGTTCAATTGGTGTATTTGGTTTATTTCCCAATATGCAAGGTTTATTAAAAGACAAAATAGGTATCACATTTGAAAGTGTTAAAACCGGCCAATACTCCGATTTTGGTAGAGTAGACCGACCATTAAATGAAACCGATAGAATGTACTTACAAAGTATGGTGAATAGAATATATGATGACTTTACTAGTTTAGTAGAAAAAGGGCGCAAAATGGACAGTGTAACTGTAGAAGGATTAGCTCAAGGTCGTGTATGGACAGCTAAAGATGCTATTGCCAACAAACTTGTAGATAGCTATGGTGGTATTAATGATGCTATCAAAATTGCTGCTTATAAAGCTAATCTAAAAAACTATTCACTTGTTTCTTTTCCAAAGCAAGAAGATCCATTTACAAAATTTTTTAATAATGGTGCCAATACAATGATGGAAAATAAAATGAAGCAAGACTTAGGTATTTTTTTTACCTATTATAAAACTTTACAAACATCTGTACACACCCAAGGTTTTCAAATGCGCTTACCTTACAATTTTCAAATACAATAAATAATAATCAATAAAAAAATGTTCAAAAAGAATCTCCTTTTAATCCTTGTTTGCATAGCTATTTCTTCTACTGCTCAGCACCCTGTTAAAAACTGGTACCACTTATATTCTGCTAAAGATACTTCGCTAGGAATAGATTTAATAGAAGCACTTAAAAAATATCCACAACCTGCTACCGCACAACCTATAATAGTAGCTGTAATAGATGGCGGAACAGACCCTTTGCATGAGGACTTAAAAGACAATATGTGGGAGAACACCAAAGAAATACCTGGCAACTCCGTTGATGATGACTTGAATGGCTACGTAGATGATATCAATGGTTGGGATTTTATTGGCGGAAGCGAATCGGATGTGCATTTTGATAATTTAGAAATGACCAGATTATTGCGTGATTATAAAAATAAATTTGGCGAAAAAACGTCTAAAGAAATTGCCAAAGCAGATAGAGAAGATTTTAAAAAATTTAAAGCCATTGAAAAAATTCATGCAAAAGAGTTAGAATCAGCTTCAGCAATTTTAAAACAAATAGAAAGCTATAAAAAAATGACGGATGCGTTAACTTCCGAAACTAAAAATGATAAAATTACGATTGATGCTTTAAGAGATTTTGAACCTAAAAAAAATGAATCTAAAATTGCAAAAAAAGCAATCATTGATACTTACGATAATGCTGGAACAACTCCCGAAGCCTTTTTAAAAGACATAAAAGAAGCTTATAACCACTATTATGAAAAAGTGAAATATCATTTAAACCTCGATTTTAATCCACGCAACTTAGTAGGCGATAATTACCTAAATGGCAATGATAAAAAATATGGCAATGCCGAGGTAAAAGGTCCTGATGCTCTTCATGGCTCGCATGTAGCAGGTATTATAGCCGCTACTAGAAATAATAATGTTGGAATGGATGGGATTGCCTTTTTAGCACAAATAATGGTATTGCGTGTAGTTCCAAATGGAGACGAGCGTGATAAAGACGTAGCCAATGCTATTAGATATGCTGTAGACAATGGCGCTAAAGTAATCAATATGAGTTTTGGAAAAGCCTATTCTTTTGATAAAAAACTAGTAGACGAAGCTGTAAAATATGCTGAAAGTAAAGACGTGTTATTAATACATGCAGCTGGCAATGATGGTAAAAATACTGATAAAGAAAGTAACTTTCCAACACCAAGATATGAAGATGGTACTAATTGCAGAACATGGATAGAAGTAGGCGCTAGTAGTATGGACCAAGCACCAGCAAACTTTAGCAATTATGGTAAAAAAACAGTCAATGTATTTGCACCAGGTGTTGAAATATACAGTACAATACAAGACAATAAATATGAGTGGGAACAAGGCACTAGTATGGCCAGCCCAGTAGTTGCAGGTTTAGCAGCACTTATCCGCTCGTATTACCCAGCACTAACAGCTATTCAATTAAAAAATATTATTGAGGCAAGCGTAGTTCAACCAACAAAAAAAGTAGGTAAACCAGGCACTAAAAGAAAGAAAGCTAAGTATAAAAAACTATGTACTAGCAAAGGAGTAATTAACGCCACAAAAGCATTGGAATTAGCTGCTGGAACTAAGTAAGAAATTATTATTTTTAAGATATAAAACCTGTCAATTTTGGCAGGTTTTTTTTTATTCTACCCTTTCCACTTTTATCATTATATCGCCTACTCCAAGTTGATTGACGATATCCATCCCTTCTATTACTTCTGCAAAAATAGTGTATCTACCATCTAAGTGCGAAGTGTAAGTATGTGTAATAAAAAATTGAACGCCTTCCGAATCTTTACCCGAAGAAGCTATACCAACACTACCAGGCTTATAAGTTAAAAAATTGCTAAATTCCGAACGTTGTGTCCAATTTAAACTTCCCCAACCATCGCCTCTTGGGCAACCACCTTGTACCACAAAATTTGGCACAATTCTATGAAAATACTTGCCGTTATAATACCCGCTATCTAACAAAAACATAAAATTAGCTACTGAACCCGGTGCATCATTCACTTTGCATTCTAATATTATATTGCCTTTGTTAGTTACTATTTTTACGATCTGATTTTCTTTTATGGTATTCACATATTTCCAATTAATTGGATGATTAAAAGCAGGCGATTTATAAGTATATTTTTTTCGATTGAATTGCTGAATCGTTTTTTCAATATCCACAAAAGCCTCATAGTCTCTTGGCATCACTAATAAACTTTTGGCTTTTAATAACTCCTGCATAATTTCAGTATTTTTATTCATCCACAAACTATCCTTTCTTATACGCTCGCATGCTAAAGAAATAAATGCAACATTTTGAGTTCTTATAAAAGATATTAATATTTTTTCTAAAAATGCTTTTTCCATTGTATCCTTTAAATACTTCTCTGCCGCATAAGTTCGCAATGGAATACTCAAATTAACATCACTTACAAAATCTATTATGTAGCCATTTTGCATATTGCATTTTTTCAAAAAATCTACCTGAGCATAAGGATTTGAGATTACAAACAAAGAATCTAAAATAGCCTTATTAGATAAATTATACACTATATTGTCCTTTGTTTCTTCGGTTACCTTTTTGCCAATTATTAGTTCGCAAACTTCTTTTATCTCAGGATTAATAATTGTAGGATATAATTCCAAAACATATTGTTTTAAATCAGCGTCTATTATTTTATTGCGTTTAGCATACAACAATCCTTTTAAGTAGGGCAATAAAAGTGTATCATTTGCTGGTTTATTTACTTTAAAATAATCTATTGCTTTTATGTTGGCACATTTACCTATGGCTATATAATATTGAGCTAATACAAGCCTGTTTTTTTCTTTAGCAGAATAGGATATCAAGGTGTTGCAAAATTTAGAATTTCTTAATTGACCAATGGTATATACAGCAGCCATTCTGCTTTCAATAAATTTTTCAACTTTTAATCTTGCAAACAATTGAGGTGTTACAGTGATATCTTGTATACTAGCAAAAGCTAAAATAGCACTGTATCTATAAAAAGCATTTGTTGAATTTAAAAAAGGCAATAGTTTTTTTGTTTCCCTTCTGTCTTGGTATTCATAGATTTTTTGCTGTGTAACATCCGAAAATTTATTTTGAGCATGAGCACTTACTAAAAACCCAAGAATACTAACCAAAATCAAAAATTGTACTTTTATTTTCATTATTATTTTCTAAAATAGTTTACAATAATAGTTTCATTTTTTTATTAATAACAATTTCTTAATTTCGCTAGATAAAAAAAAGAAAGTTAACTTAAATTTTTACGCCCATTTTTTTATAAATTATTCATTTAAATGAGACATAAACTACTTTACATTTCTTTGTATTTATTAATATATAAAAGTGCCGCAGTTTATGGACAATCCTATACTTTGATTTTAAATTCCAATCCCTTAAATTTTAAATTTAAAGAAAATTCGGACAGTATTTTTCAAATCAGACAAATCAAAAAAATAAGCAATTATTATATAGTAAATGGCTATGCAACATTCAATATAGACAGTATTTCTGTTAACAATAAAAAAAAAAAACTATCTATGCTTTTTTATTTATTGGGAAAAAATATAAAATTGGAAACATTATTGTTTCCAATGATTCAGGCATACCAGAGGCTATACAAAATATTACTCAAAAACATATTAATTCCATACTAGATTCAACCAATTTTAATAAAATAATAGAAGATTTGCTATTGAACCTTGAGAATAAAGGATATCCATTTGCCCAAATAAAAGCAGAATCACTTACTGAAAAAAAATCCGATATTACTTTGAATCTCATGCTCAGCAAAGGCCCTCTTTTTCTATTCGATACCATACAAATAGAAGGCAATGCCAAAGTGAAAAAAAAATTTCTGGAGGCTTATTTAGGTCTTAAAAGTGGCAATCCATATAACGAAACAGCTTATGCCAAAGCCAATGAAAAATTAAATCAACTTCCTTTTTTATCGCCTAATAGAGTTCCATTAATGGTATTCTTAAACGGAGGTCTTGCTAGGCCTTACTTATATTTACAAAAGAAAAAATCTGACCAAATAAATGGTATTATTGGCCTTGCACCTTCTGCTGCGAGTGGCACACAATCTCAAAACCTTGCTTTTACTGGTGAATTTTTATTGCGATTAAATAATTTATTTAGAAATGGTAAAACCATTTTTATTAATTGGAGAAGTTTTCAAGCTCGCTCCCAAGAGCTTAAAACTGGCTTCAACTATCCCTATTTGTTAGGTAAACCAATAGGTTTAGATTTGGGATTTGAATTGCTAAAATACGACACACTTTATACCACTCTTTTTCGACAAATTGGATTTCAATACTATACTTCTGGATTGAATGGATTTAAAATTTTTTATAATGTAGGATCCACAAACCTCAACACAGTAGATACTTTATCCATTAAAACAAGTAAACAGTTTCCTATTATCAATGCCGTTTCTATTGCTCAATATGGCTTAACAGGCAATTTTAACTTTCTAGATTATAGATTCAATCCAAGAAAAGGATGGCTGATTGAAACCACTGCCTCTGCTGGCTCTAAAACTATTTTGCGCGATAATAAAATAGAGAATATTAAATTTACCTCAGGAGGGTCACGTTATAATTTGTATGATTCTTCTGTTTTAAAATCTAACCAATACCGACTTAAACTTAAACTCAATAAATTTTTCCCAATTGGCTCCAAAAGTTGTATTAAAATTGGCACTGATATAGACCGAATGATTGCCCCACGCATTTATTTTAATGAGGTACTTAGACTTGGTGGAATAAATTCTTTAAAAGGTTTTAACGAACAAAGTATATTTGCAACCAATTTTAATATGCTTGATATAGAATATAGATATCTTTTAAGTTCCAATTCCTTTGTTAAAGCATTTTGGAATGGCGCATACTATGAAGACAATAGCTATGGAAAAGTAAAATCTTCTGATACACCTTGGGGTTTTGGCATAGGCGCCAATTTAGAAACACGTGCCGGCATTTTATCTATTATTTATGCTTTAGGAAAAGAAAAGAATAATAAATTCGACCTTCGCATAGGAAAAATACATTTTGGAATTAGCAGTTATTTTTAAATCATTTTACATAGCGCTCATTTTAATTTTCAGTATTCAATTAAATGCTGAAGTAGATAGCGCCTATGCGCAAATTGATACAAGTATTAGAAATAAGGGCATACGATTTTACTCTAATTTAAGTCAAATACAAATAAATGAAGAGATAGAAAGGCAATTAAAATTAGTACAAGAGGAAATGGACAGAGACTCTTCTCAAATTGATTCTTTGCATATTGACACCTTGGTTCCCACTAAATTTAATGGAATTAACAGAGGTATTTATATAAATTCTAAGAAAAAAATAAGAAACTCTTTGCTTTTTTCTAACAATCCTCCACTTAGAAAAAATATGAATAATTGGCCCATTTTTCTCTGGAGTATTTTTATTTTTATAATTATTCTTATTTTCAAATATTCCTATCGAACCCAATTTTACCTTATTAGCAGGGCCTCATACAGCAATTTAAGTTTTAGAGAATTCTATGATACCCAAACCGATGTTTTTAAAGGCAGTAAATTCTTAGCATGGTTTATAATCAGTCAAATTTTTTCCCTTGGTGTATTTATTATTCTAAAACTCAGTTTTAAACTGCCTTTTACAAACGATTTTTTATTTGCATTTTATATTTCAATTGTCGTCATATTTATTTTTATTGTCAATCAAATTTTAAAATTCTTGTTCTCCTTAGCCTTCCAACAGCCAACTTTAAATAAAGATTATGCCATTATTTTTAGGACTCAGGCCTTCATAATTGCCATTATATTACTGCCTTGTTTGCTATTAATTTATTATACCAATAATATTGATTATCAAAAACTTACAGGAATATTTGTACTCTTTTTTCTATTGGTAATTTATGCTAGTAGCTTACTTAAATTTACATTTTCTGGATTGTTTTCTGAAAGGCAATCAAGTATATTTTTAATTTTGTATCTTTGCGCCTTCGAAATATTACCAATACTTGTTTTGGTAAAATCGGTAAACAATTTGTTATTTAATGGATAAAGAGGCAAAAGTTAAAACAATATTAGTATCGCAAACTAAACCAGAAAGCGGTAAGACTATTTTTGATGACATATCTACTAAACTGAAACTGAAAGTAGATTTTAGGTCATTCATTCAATTGGAAGCCATACCAGGCAGAGATTTGAGAAGAAAAAAACTGAATATTTTAAATCATACTGCCATTATTTTTAATTCTAAAAATGCTGTTGACCATTTTTTTAGAGTAGTGGAAGAATTGCGAATTGACTTGCCAATTGATATGAAATATTTCTGCATGACAGAAGGCATTGGCTTATATATTCAAAAATACACCATCATGCGCAAGCGCAAAGTATTTTTTCCTAAAACAAACTTAGAGTCCGATTTTTTCAATATGATTTTAAATCATAAAACAGAGAAATATCTTTTCCCATGTTCAGATATTCGAAAAAAAACTATTCCAGATTTTTTTGCAAAAAATAAGCTGCAGTTCGTTGAGAGCATTATGTACAAAACAGTTTCTGCCGATTTGAGTGATTTAGAAGAAGTGTTTTATGATATGATTGTGTTTTTTAGCCCGGCAGATATTAAATCCTTATTTGATAATTTTCCTGATTTTAAACAAAATAAAACCCGCTTAGCCGCCTTTGGCGAAAGCACACACAGAGCAGTTGCTGAATACAAATTGGAATGCAATATTCCTGCGCCTAGCAAGCAGTTTCCATCAATTGTAGCGGCTATCGAAAACTACATTAAAAAGGTAAACAGCTAGTACCTACAAATTAAAATTGCTTTAATTTAAACCTAATTAAAAAAAAAATGAAAATAGGTATTTATGCTAAAATTATTGCCAATAAAATTCAACTTGAATTAATTCAAGGAATTATTGATTTTCTTGTAAAAGAAGGCATAGAAGTACACTTACACGATAATTTAGCTAAAGAATTTCAAAGATTCAGTCGCTCGGAATATAACAACTTAGCGCGTTTTCAAAATTTGATTTTAAACAATGCTCCAATAGATTATTTATTAACTATTGGTGGCGATGGCACCATATTAGATGCGGTTCAAATTACAAGCAATTCTAATATTCCTATTATTGGTATAAATACTGGCCGACTTGGTTTCTTAGCCAGTGTATCTAACAATGGACTTATGGAGGCCTTTAGCGAATTGAAAAGAGGCAGCTACCAATTAGATAAAAGAAGCCTATTACAACTTGAAAGTAATAAACCTTTATTCGATTTCAATTATGCTTTGAATGACTTTGTGCTGCACAAAAAAGAAACAAGCAGCATGATTACAGTGCATGCCTTTTTAAATGGCGAACCACTCAATTCTTATTGGGCAGATGGTTTGATTGTATCTACCCCTACAGGTTCTACCGGGTATTCCTTAAGTTGCGGTGGCCCTATTTTATTTCCAAAATCTGGCAGCCTAGTAGTTACACCTATTGCTCCGCATAACCTAAATGTACGACCAGTTATAATACCAGACGACCAGGTACTAAGCTTTGAAATAGAAGGACGTAGCAATTTTCATTTAGCGAGTTTAGATAGCCGCTCAGTTACTATTGATAGTAAAGTGCAAATAGCCATTAGAAAAGCCAATTTTCAAATAAACCTATTGCGTTTTGAAGGCGATACCTACCTCAAAAACTTGCGGAATAAAATGCTTTGGGGATTAGACCAACGCAATTTTTAAAACTTTAACCCCTAAATCCTTTTTTCTATCGGATAAAAAAATTATTTTCGCACGTTGTATAACATTTTGGCACGCATTTCGTTTAACCCTTAATTGTACAATATTAAATTAAAAATAAACCCAACCGTAAAATGAATCTTAAAGTAGTATTATTCGCAGTATTAGCCGCTATTGTAGTGCCTAATTTAAATGCTCAAAAATTTGGATATTTAGACACCGATTACATTTTAGGCCAAATGACCGAATACCGTGCTGCCCAAAAACAATTAGATGAAATATCTAACAAATGGGAAAGCGATCTTAAAATAATGAAAGCAGACGTTGATAAATTATACAAAGATTACAAAGCAGAAGAAATATTATTAAACGCTTCGCAAAAAAAAGAAAGAGAAGATGCCATAGTAGCCAAAGAAGATGCTTTGAAAAAATTTGAACAAGAAAAATTTGGTGTAAATGGCGAATTATTTAAAAAACGCCAAGAACTTATTAAACCAATTCAAGACAAAGTATTTAGTGCCGTTCAAAAAGTAGCTAAAGACAATGCTTTGGATTTTATATTCGATAAATCTGCCAATTTGAACATCCTATTTAGCAATCCTAAGTATGATAAAAGCGATGATGTATTAGATATACTAGGCGTAACCCCAACAGAACTTAAAAAATAAACAACAAACATAAAAAAATCCCGATAAATGAATTATTCACTGATGAACAAAGCCATAACAGGCTCTAAAAAAATTATTTTAGCTACTGGCTTATTGTTTTTAACCCTTGCATCTAATGCAGTAAAAGCCCAAAAAACAGGTCACTTAAATTTCCAAGAAATAGTAACCTTAATGCCAGAATATGCCAATGCTGCAACTGAATACGAAATATACCAAGCTGACCTAGAAGATCAACTTAAAATGATAGAAAATGATGCATTAGCAAAACAAAAATTATTAGAAACTGAAAGCAAAAAACCAGCACCTAGTAAATTAAGAATGTCTGCTTACCAAAGAGATTTAGAAAGCTTGCAACAAGAATATGGTTATTTACAACAAACCATTCAAGATAGCTTGAAAGCAAAAATGGCTGAATTAGTAGCGCCTATAAAAAAGAAAGTAGAAGAAGCAGTGAGCGAAATAGCTAAAGAGCAAGGCTATACGCATATTATAGATAATACTTACGGCACTTTAATTTATTCTGATCCTTTGTATGATATTTCTGAATTGGTAAAAAAGAAATTAAATATTAAACCTAAAACTACTGCTAATCCTGGTGCTGGGAAACCAACCACTCGTCCAATTACACCTAGATAATTTAAATTTTAACAAGACATGCC
The DNA here is from genome assembly GCA_013205405.1 of Bacteroidota bacterium. GTDB lineage: Bacteria > Bacteroidota > Bacteroidia > NS11-12g > UBA955 > JABMMZ01. The sequence continues at coordinate 12,644 of JABMMZ010000062.1, forward strand.
AGTAGAAAAATCAAATGCGCCTATTGGTATTTTTGATTCAGGTATTGGCGGTTTGACAGTAGCCAAAGCTATTTCGGCCTTATTGCCCAATGAGGAATTGGTTTACTTTGGCGATACAATGCATATGCCTTATGGCGAAAAATCGGTAAATCTTATACGGGCCTATGCTCTTAAGATTACCGATTTTTTATTGAATGTAAAAAAATGCAAGGCCATAGTTATTGCTTGCAATACTGCCTCGGCAGCTGCCTACGAAGTGCTGCGTGATATACACATAGGCAATGTACCAGTTATTAATGTTATTGATCCTATGGTAGAGGCTGTAATTGCTGATAACACTATAAACAGAGTGGGTGTAATAGCTACTAAAACAACTGTAAAATCTGGCACTTACCAAGAAAAATTTTACAGACGAAAACCAACATTAGAATTTACGGCTTTGGCTACGCCTTTATTGGCATCTATGATAGAAGAGGGCTTTTTTAATAATAATATTAGTACGGCTATATTAGAAAAATACCTGTCACATAGTGAACTTGATAGCATAGACGCTATTGTGTTAGCTTGCACCCACTACCCGCTTATAAAAAAAGAAATTGACACCTATTACAAAGGGAAAGTTAAAATTTTTGATTCGGCCGAGATAGTAGCTAATCGCCTAAAATGGATACTGGAAAAAGAAAATCTTTTAACCGATAAAAGAACCAAGGACAATTTGTTTTACATTTCAGATTACACCGAATCCTTTGCTCAAACTGCTCAACAATTTTTTGGCAGTAACTTACAGTTGAAAGAAAATAACTTATGGGAGTAAGTTTTTTATATTTTAAAACTCCCAAATTTCAAAACTGCCCAATTGTTTCAATTTCTTTTTAAGCCCTAATTTTGCAATATAAGGTTGCATTATGTCACGATGATTAAAAAGGATATAATGTACATTGGCTTTTTTAATAGCATCTAATTTTACTTCATTATTATGCACTTCTAATAATTCAGTTGGTTTTGAAAAAGAAAAGCCATTTGTTTTGGTAAAATAAAAATAAATACAGCCCGAAATATCAGGCCCTACAAGCACTTGTTGGCCTTTTGGAATTACGTCTGCAAATTGGGCTCTTAATTCCTTGTTTGAAAATTCCATAGGTATTTGCGCTTTAGATTCTGTCCATTTACTTGGAATAATTCGTAAAAACGCCCATGAAAAATTTAACATTAGAAGAGCTAACAAATATGAATTCTTTATCTGTTTTTGTTGTGCAAATTTTAAAATAATGACAATTACTAATGGCAAAATAGCCATAAGATAATAACTGTGGTTTTTCATTCGCTCAATAGCTACAATATAAAAAAAAGCGAATGAAACTGCCCAAATAAGACTCATGTAAAAAAGTGGTGTTTTGTGTACTTTTACTTTAAAAGTAGTTATTAAAAACATTATAAACAAAGGCCATCCCAATAGTACTTCTGGCAAGTCCATAGACAGATTTAACCATACAGTATTTAGTTTTTCTTGAATGGGTATAGGCTTAATCCATAACCCATACTCCTTCAAATTATTTAACTTTGTAAGTTGTAAAGCATATAAATACCATAAAACAACAACAGAAAAAATGAATACCCAAGCTATAGCAACATTGATCCATTTTTTTCTTTGCAATAAAGCCAAAGCAGAAGACGCTAGGGGAATAATTACAAATTGAAACTTTATTAACGCCCCTAATACGCCCAATAATACTGCTATAAAAAAAGCGTTATTTTGGTTGAATTCAAAATATTTTTTCCAAAAATATAAACTCCAAAAAGATAATGTAATCGCTAAAATATCTGGCATAGCATTAATAGAATGGTAATAAAATTCAGGAATAGAGAGCAATAATAACGCACCAATAGTACTGTGAAACTCTGAAAAATGTAATTGAATTAGAACCTTATAAAAGGCCATCATACCGAAAGAAAATATCACTAAACTAAAAATTCTTGATACAAAATCAAAATCACCAAACATTTTAATCAAAGCTCCTAACAACCACTCGTAAAGTGGGAAATGAGAACCTGTTGTACCATTGGTACCATCTCTCCTATCTATTTTAGGTTCTAAAATATTCATACCTTCAGTAGCAAAATTTTTAGCCATGGACAAGGTATTACATTGCCTCCAAACATGCGTACCACAGGGCGGTTTGTTCAAAAAAGGCAAATGAACAAGAAAATTAATAAATAAAAGTAAAAGTAATTTTTTCAAAAGAAATATGCCACGAAAATAAGCTAGAAATAGTAATTATATAACATTCATATTTATAATAGAACAATAAATTGGCATAAACGAATATTCAAATGGTATTACCAGGTATGGTCAACTATAATTTTCCATTCGCCTTTTATTTGTTTAAAAAATAGCGAAAACATACCTGAATCTTGGCTATTCGTTTTTTTAACATGCCAATTTCCAGTTGTTTGAATTACATCATAATTATCATCTGTTTTATAATTCATTATATTTCTAAATGTTAGATACCCCATTTTTTCCGGGGTATTATAATTTCTTTTATAGCTTTGTGCCACGCTATCATAGCCAAATTTTATACCTCTTTGTGTTATAAATTTTAAGGAATCAGACTGCCAATATCCTTTCATAAAACCATCTATACTACCTGTATTCCAAACATCGGTTTGCTGCAGAAGCGTTTTAGAAATAAGCTTACAAGAATTTAGAAATAAATTAGAATCAGGTGATATTTGTTTTCTACTATTGCAAGAAAAAAAAGTGATGATTAATAAAATGAAAAGCCTAATCATGAAGTTTATTTAAGCAACGCTTTTTACAATTTCATACCATGCATTATCGTTACCATATATTAAATCAGGCCCATCTTCAAGTGGTTTGCTAGAAATAGAGTTATTACTATCTGCAGAGAAGACTCTTCCACCTATTCTGTCAGTAAGTTCTAGAACATCAATTTCATATTTATTGAAATTGTTAAGCAATAAAGCAGAATTTAAACCAGAAACACCCGCTCTAATAATACCAATAAGCATTTTTCTAGAAAAATCACTTGGCGGCTTATCACCACAAGAAGACAACAAAATATATGCTAGAGATATTGCTGGTAAAGCGATTGCTATGTTTTTTAAAAAACTCCTTCTGTGCATTTTGTGTTTAAATAAATAAACTGATGAATACTTATATTTTTACAAACAAAACCTAATTTATTAAAATATCCAAATTAATTTTAATATAATGTACATTTGTAAAACTTTTAAAAAATGATTGATTGTCTGATAATTGGAGGGGGAATATCTGGAATTTGCGTTGCTTTTGAATTAATTAACATGGGCAAGTCATTTGAAATATATAATGATGATAAACTTGGTGGTTCTTCAACTGTTGCTGCTGGGATTTATAATCCAATGTTACCAAAACATCAAAAAATGGCCTTTAATGCCGCTGAGTTGTACCCATCTGTTGGTGGTTTTTATTCCAAAATCGAAAAATTTGCAGGCAGTCATTTCCATTTTTACTCTCCTATAAACTATATTTTTAATTCAACAGCTGAGCAAAACAATTGGTCTATTTTACTTGAAACAGAAAAATTTGCTCCATTTGCAAAAATTGAAACCCAAAAAATAGACGATTATATAAAATCGCCCTTTGGCATTTTATCTATTAATCACTCTGGAAGGGTGGATACCCAAAAGATGATAAAAAATGTTTATAAAAAATTCAATGAAATGAAAGTTTTAAAAAGTACTTTTTTTGATGAATCACAAATCCAGCACTTTGAGGATTTTATTGATTATCAAGGCACCCAATTCAAAAATATTATATTTTGTCAAGGCAACTATTCTTCTGTAGATTTAAAATTAAAACCTGCTAAGGGAGAAATTCTGACAATTGAGTGCCATTCTAACTTTAATAATTTAATACCACAGCAAGGCATATTTATGGCGCCAGACAAACCCAATGTGTTCAAAATAGGATCTACTTTTGAGTGGCAAAACTTAAATAATACACCAACAGAAAAAGGCAAAAATGAGATTATTGAAAAGTTTACAAATTGGTATTCTGGTTCATATAATATCACAGAGCACATAGCTGGTATTAGACCTGCAAGCCACGATAGAAGACCATTGGTGGGAAAAATTCCAAATAAAATTAATAGTTTTGTTTTGAACGGACTAGGCTCTAAAGGAGTGGCACTTGGACCGTATTATGCAAAAATGCTTGTCAATAATATTTACTACAAAACACCAATTGATAAGGAAGTAGATGTAAAAAGAATTTTTATATAACTTGTTTATATAACCAGTGTTTGTTAAAAGGCATTATGAGTGTATCCAATGCTGCTAATGTAGAAATATTCAAATTCAAAAATAATGTTGAATCATTGATTACAAAAGTTTTGAATGCATAGC
>JABMMZ010000063.1 GCA_013205405.1 Bacteroidota bacterium
TTGTTTATAGCCATTGTTAAATCCATAATGACAACCATCGTGCGCATTTAGTCCATTGGCACTTATTACCTTCAAATTGCTTAATGTAAATTCGAATTGCCTTTGAATTTCTAAAAACTCAAGTGTAGGCGATCCACAACCTGCTCTAACCTGTACAAAATAATATCTACTTACTTTTTTATAATCCTTTCGCCAATCTTTATATAATTTTTTAAACAAAGTATCGTGGTAAATTGGATAAACACCGTCCGATTCGCCTTGAAAAAATAAAATAGCCCTTACATGGTTTTCTAGTTTAGATTTGTTCATTCTGTATAATAATCTACCGTAGATAGTATTTAAATCTTTTGGTAACGACTGGTTTTTTTGATGTTGGGAAACAGATGTGCCGCCAACAGCACCATTTAATATTGCAATTGGAACTTTAAAGCTGTCTAATAAATTTTTAGCCAATACTAAACCCCATTGTCCAATACAACCTTTATTATAAGCACCATCGCCATCTGCAATATACCAATTACTATCATTAGCGCATGCACTTGCTGCATTACTGCTAGTACCATAACTGCGTATAAAAGAATCCTTATATAAAGTATTGGCTAATCCGTTATAGGTATTTGCCACTGCATTGCTTTGCCCTTGAACAATAAATACATCGCCACAAACAATATTTTTAACTTGATATTTAAGGGTATCGACACCATAAAAAATTAAATCAAAATCATAAACATATTTGCCTGCATCAATACTTTTAGAATATGAAAATGGAATTGAATTACTCCCGAAACTGTATGTTTTAGAACTATCTTCAATTATTGTTTTGTTTTGATAGGTTACTATTCTTAATTTACTGTATTGAGAATTTAATATAAAACCATTAAAATTTACCACTCCTTTATTATTGGATAAATTTCTTGGAATTAATTCTAAATTTTTAGGCTTAAATGAAAAGGTAACTTGAGCAAGAGTAGTTACTATTACTAATTTTTGAACAAGTAAAAAAACAAGAATTTTTATTTTCATAATTAGTTTAATCTTTACAAATATATAAATAAAAGCATCACATTGATAAAACTTAAAATATTTTTAAGTACCTTTTTTTACAATTGGTATAAATTTTGTATTATTGCAGAAAATGAAAGGTATTTTTTCAATTAGTTTAACCATCTTATTAGCATTTGTAATAATGTCGGGGATTCCAAGTGTTTTGTCTGATAAAGCAAAAGCTGCTGCAAAAGATAAAACAGCTTCAAAATTTTTAAAGGAAGTATCAAAAAAATATAAAACTTACAAATCTTTAAAATCTGAGTTTAGCAGATTAAATGAGCCAGCAGACGCAAAAGCAGCTAAAAAAACAGAAAAAGGCAGCTTAATTAGCAAAGGTGATAAGTACAAATTTGTATTTTTGGGTCAAGAAATTTTTTGTAATGGAAAATATATTTGGTCTTATACCAAAGGTGGCGACTGCACCAAAGAAAACTACAAACCTAGCAATGGAAAAGGTTTAAACCCTACAAAAATATTTAGTATTTGGGAAAAGGGCTTTTTGTATGCAAGTGATGGTAGTTATAAAAAAGGAGCTACAGAAATTAATAAAATAAAATTAACACCTACAGATAAAACAAAAGGCTATTTTTTAATGAATTTAGAAGCTGAAAAAGTTTCCAAGTCTCTGTTATCATTAAAAATTTCTTATTCTGATGGTCATAAAGAAACTTACAATATTACTTCACAAACACCCAATTCTAGTATTTCAGATAATACTTTTGAATTTGATACTAAGAATTATCCTGGTGTAGAGGTAATAGATTTAACCAAGTAGTACTCACTTACTCTGAATCATATTTTTCTAACAGTTTTACAAAAACTGAAAAATCATTCGCGTAATCTGCTCTAATAGTAATATCTCCAGCTGATAAACTATTAAATTTAATACTATAAGCATGCAATGCCACTCTGTTCATGATGGTTTTTACATCATCACCTGTTTTTTTAACCTTGCGTTTTATCTCACTTAATAAAGGAAATTTTCCGCCATACATAGTATCAGCAGCCAAAGGTAAATTTTGCGAAGCACAATGAATTCTAATTTGATGTAACCTACCTGTAACAGGTTTACATGCTAAAATTGTAAAATGCTTATATTGTATAAAAGTGTCAATAATGGTTAAAGATTCTTTGCCTTTTAATTTATTTACCAATACTCTGCGTTTGCTATCGGTATATAATGGTAAATTGATATTTAAATTTTGAAGATTAACAGAAGCACTTACTATGGCATGATATGTTTTATCAATTTGTCTTTTTTCAAATTGCATGGCTATATGCCTGTATGATTCTGAATTTTTAGAAATTAATAATATGCCTGAAGTTTCTCTATCTATTCTGTGACATAGGCTATAGTCGTCATTTTCTGCTTTAGCTATCTGAATAATAGAAGGCTGTTCGGCATCAAATCTTTCGTGTAAGGAAGAAATATTGGGTGGTTTGTTTATGGCTATTACCGAATCGTCTTCGTACACAATCAGGTCTCTAAGTCTTATTTTTTTCATTTAATTTGAAAATAAATAAACTATCCAATCTCCTCGCCCGACTCGTTAACGATGGTAAAATTGGTAAGGTGTAAATTATTATCAGCTAATATTTTAACCCAACGTTTATGTTTTCCGTACCATTTCCATCTTAAACTATTGAAACCTCCTTTGGTTAAATAGGCCTTTATAATAGGATTAACTTTAAGTTTAATATTTTTAATATTTAAAGTTTCCCAAACGTATGACAATTTTTCTTCAATATTATCACTTAGTAGCATACTTGAAACTACTGTTCCCGTGCCATTGCAACTTGGACAAAGCTCAGTAGTATTAATATTCATTTCAGGTCTTACACGCTCACGTGTAATTTGAACCAATCCAAATTTACTCATAGGCAAAATATTATGCCTACTTCTATCGTCTTTCATTGCTAATACCAAAGCATCATGTAAATCTTTACGTGCATTTGGGCTTTTTAAGTCAATAAAATCTATTACAACAATTCCACCTAAATCTCTTAAACGCAATTGACGTGCAATTTCAGGAACAGCTTCAAAATTTATTTTATAAGCATTGTCTTGCTGAGAATCGGTGGCATTGCTTTTACGACCACTATTTACGTCTATTACGTGCATAGCTTCTGTATGTTCAATAATTAAGTAAGCACCATTGTTAAACATTACATGTTTGCCAAATGCCGCTTTTATTTGCTTGTCAATACCAAAATGCTGATAAATAGGTATTTTTCCAGTGTAAGTTTTTACAATATTTTCTCTGCCTGGTGCAATATTGCTGACATATTCTTTAATGGTATTTGCATATTCCGCATCATTGATGTGAATTCCAGAAAAATCATCACTTAGTAAATCTCTTAAAAGACTTTCAATTCTAGAAATTTCACCAAGAACTTTATATGGCGGTTGTGCATTTCTGCAAGCGGTTACCATTTGAATCCATTTTTCGTGTAAATTTTTTAAATCTGCTTCTATTTCTTCAAGACCAGCCTCTTCGGCTACAGTTCTAACAATAATACCGAAGTTTTTAATCTTTAAATTATCGGCTACTTGTTTACTATTTTTGCGTTTAGCAGGATCAGCTATTTTTTTAGAAACTGCAACACTTTTACCAAAAGGCACCAATACTGAAAAACGACCTGCAAATGAAATATCACAAGTTATTCTAGGACCTTTGTTGGCAATAGGTTCTTTAAAAATTTGGACTAAAATTTCATCTCCTTTTTTTAGTACATTTGAAATTTTTCCCGTCTTCACAATTTCTTCTTCTAAAGAAAATTGCTCAAGACTGCAATTTTTAAGACCTCCTTGGGTTAAAATTTTGGTAAGTTTATGTACAGATCTAAAATTTGCACCTAAATCTGTATAATGCAGAAACGCGTCTCTTTCATGCCCAACATCTAAAAATGCGGCATTAAGGTTTGGCATTGTTTTTTTTACTTTTGCTAAATAAACATCACCAATCTGAAAAGAAGATACAGTCTCCTCTTTTTGAAGTTCGGTTAATATTTTATTAGAAAGTAAAGCTATATCAATACCGTTAGCGTTGCAATCGATAACGAGCTCATTCACGATATAAAAAATTAAAAAAAAGTTAAACTATCTTTTTTTATGACGATTTTTTCTTAGTCTTTTTTTGCGTTTGTGAGTAGCAATTTTATGTCTTTTTCTTTTTTTCCCGCTTGGCATAATTTCTTTTTATTTAATTTTATTTAAGGTTTAAGGCTTTTTTGGCCCATATTTGTTCTTCTTCTGGTTTGCCCCAAAGTTTATACACTTCACTAAGTTCCATGCAATATTCTTTATTTTGGGGTTGCAAATATACTAATTTTTTGAATCTTTTCACAGCTTTTTCAAATTGCCCACTTCTTACTCCTAATTTGGCTAAATAATAATTGGCTTCAATATTGTCACTGTCATTTTTTACTACATCTAAAAGCATTAACATAGGTTTCATTTGCTCGCTTCCTTTAGCAGGTTGAATATCTTGAATATTTAAAATACTTAATGCCAGTTCAATTTTAACTTTATTATTCGATGGATTAATTTCTAAACTTTTTTCAAAATTTTGTTTTGCTTTTTTCAAGAACATAAAATCATTTTGTGGCGTGGGATGATTGGCTGTTTCAGATAAAAAAAAGCGTGCACTTTGCGCATATCGGAAATCTGAATTTTGAATTACAGCTAATTTTTCTGCTAAAATTCCGGCATATGCATACTGACCGAGTGTGTCTAATAATTCAATAGTTATTGCTAGTCTTTGAGTATCAGTAGAATTTAAAATATCGGGCTTAACTTCCTTTGAAGTGTTACCTATATTTTTCAAAAATTGATTAAACTGCTCGTCATTCAGAACGCTCATTTCACTGCTTTTAGCTTCGTCAAGTGCTTTAAAGTCTATGCTTGCAGAACTGCTTTTCCAACCTAAGTATACTAATGGTATACTTATAAAAAGAAAAGCAACTAAAATAGTTGCTTTAATATAATTTGAATTCATGCTACAAACTTAGTCTTCTGATTCGTCTTTTTTAGAAACAAAATCGGATGGGATGCTTTTTTTTATTTTTTCACTAAATAATTTAGATGGTTTAAATTTAGGAATAAAATGCTCATCTATCACTAAAGCAGTGTTTTTAGATATGTTTCTTGCTATTTTTCTAGCTCTTTTTTTCAAAATGAAACTTCCAAATCCTCTGAAATAAATATTTTCGCCTTTCCCCATATTTGTTTTTAATACTTTAAAAAAGGTTTCAACTGATTCTGAAACGATTACCTTGTCAATTCCTGTTTTGTCGGAAATTTCTGATATTACTTCTGCTTTTGTCATAAATTGTAGTTATTTTGTAGGCTTGCTTTGATTTTTATATAATTATTAACAACCTATGAATCAAATTGTTTTAGAAATTTTAGAATATTATAAAAATAATAAAAGAGAGATGCCTTGGCGTCAAACAACTGATGCTTACAAAATTTGGTTATCTGAAGTTGTTTTGCAACAAACACAAGTCATACAAGGGACGGCTTACTATTATAAATTTATTGAAAATTTTCCAACTGTAGCTCATTTAGCCAATGCTAATGAAGAATTAGTATTAAAACTAAGGCAAGGTTTGGGTTATTATAGCAGAGCCAGAAATTTGCATAAAGCAGCAAAAATTATTGTCTCAGATTATAAAGGTATTTTTCCTAAGGATTATAAATTAATTTTAAAACTACCCGGAATAGGAGAATATACTGCCGCAGCTATATGTTCTTTTGCTTTCAATCAAGCATATCCAACTTTAGATGGCAATGTGTTTAGATTAATAAGTAGATTATATGCTGTTGAATTGCCAATTAATGAACAAAAAAACAGATCTTTTTTTATGGAAATTTTAAATAATTTAATATTAAATACAAACCCAAGACTTTTTAATAACGCATTTATGGAGCTTGGAGCAACAGTGTGTAAATCTCAAAATCCGAATTGCAATATTTGCCCTGTAAGTATACAATGTATGGCTTTAAAAGAAGGCAAAATAAAAATTATTCCAATAAAGACTAATAAAATTAAAGTTAGAAATAGGTATTTAAATTTTTTGCATATCACATATGGCAATAAATTTTATATTACGAAAAGGATTCAAAAAGATATTTGGCAAAATTTATATACACTACCGTTAATAGAAAGTACCCAAGGAATAGACATTAAATCATTAATATTGATGCTTCCTGAAGTAATAAAGAATAAAAAAAATACTATTGATTTAAAATCTGAAATCAAACATTTACTTACACATCAGGTTATTTTTGCTAAATTTTGGGAAATAAAGTTAGAACAATTGCCTGATTTTGAATCTAATAATTTAATTGAAGTAGATATAAATTCTTATAAAAACTTTGCAATTCCTAAATTGATAGATAAATATTTATTACTTTTGTAGTATTGAATTCAACAAATAAATGTATTTTTAATGGTAAATAAGGTTTTTTTATTGGGTAGATTAGGCAAAGATCCAGAGGTAAAATATTTGGATAACAATAGAGCTGTGGCTAATTTTACTTTAGCCACTAACGAGGTATTCCTTGATAAAACTGGAAATAAAGTAGAACAAACGGATTGGCATAACATAGAAATGTGGGATGCTTTAGCAAAAAATGCAGAAAAAGTGCTTAAAAAAGGACGTACCGTTTTTATAGAAGGTAAAATAAAGAATGATACTTGGCAAGATAAAGAAGGAAATAAAAGAAGTACAATCCGTATTCGAGCGCTTCAATTTCAAGTAGTAAATTCTAATAATGTAAATCCTGAAAATACAAATCCTGAAAAAAATGGAAATAGCGCAGATGGATTTGAAGAAACAAATTCAGATATTCTGCCATTTTAAATAAATAATAATAAATGCTAGACGACCCTAATCCGTTACTCAATATATTTTTACAAGCATCAAGTATTTTTAATGCTAATATTAATTCAGCGGTAGTAATACCAACCTCTTTATTCTTACTTTTTTTGATTATATGTTGTGGTTTTTTAGCTGCTTCCGAAAATGCTTTGTTTTCTCTTTCACAGTCGGAAATAGAAGAAATTAGTAAGTTAGAAACATCCAAATCTAAAGCCATTATTAAACATGTTAGTAATCCTAAAAAGCTTTTAGCCACTATACTTACAGGCAATAATTTTGTTTTAGTAACATTTGTAATAGTAAGTTCTCAAATGCTTGAGGAAATCTTTAATTGGGGACCAGAATCTACCTATCCCAACAAAGAGTTACTTAAATTTTTAATAGAAATAGTATTAGTTACTTTTATATTATTATTATTTGGAGAGGTAATTCCTAAGGTTTATGCTACCAAACAGAATAAGTCTATTTCAAATTTTATGGCGATTCCATTATTGGTAACTCAAAAAATATTTTCTTTTGTTATTCTACCAATGGTAGCTTTTTCAAAATTTATAGATAAGCGAGTAAGAAAATATGAACATAGTGTATCTGCCGATGAACTAAGTCATGCAATAGATTTAACAAGTGATAAAAATACACGTATTGAAGAAAAAGCTATTTTAAAAGGTATTGTTAATTTTGGAAATAAAACGGTAAGACAAATAATGCGCAGTAGAGGCGATGTAGGAGCATTAGATAATTCATTAGATTTTGAAGAAATGTTAGCGAAATTAAATGAACTGGGCTATAGTCGCTTACCCGTTTTTGAGGATAATTTTGATAATATTAAAGGGATTATTTACATCAAAGAAGTGTTGCCGCATATCCATGAGCAAAGTAATTATAATTGGTCACGTTTACTAAAACCTGCTTTTTTTGTACCAGACAATAAGCGTATTGATTTACTTTTAGAAGAGTTTCAAGAGCAACGCATGCATATGGCTATAGTTGTAGATGAGTATGGAGGCAAACTAGGAATAGTAACCATGGAGGATATTTTAGAAGAAATATTTGGTGAAATAAATGATGAGTTTGATGAAGATACATTAAGCTATAGTAAGATAGATGAAAATAAATATGTATTTGACGGTAAATTATTAATCAACGATTTTTATAAAATAACAAATACCTCAAATGATATTTTTGAAGAGGTAAAAGGAGAATCGGAAACCATTGCTGGTATGCTTTTAGAGCTTGCAGGTAGAATTCCAAATAAAGGTGAGACAATAAAATTTGAAAATTTTAGTTTTTATATTGAAGCAGTTGATAATAGACGAATAAAAAGGATAAAAGCTGAAATATTATGAAAATAATTTTGTTATGTATTTGCAGTAGTTTATTTTATATTGCATGCAAAGAAAAAGCAAGTACACCTAAGCCTCATGCCTTTCCAAGAGTATACTATCCTAAAAAAGAATATCAATCTTTTGATACTAATTGCCCTTATAGTTTTCAATATCCTAAATATGCTAAAATAGAAAACTTATATACCATAGAAAAAGGGTGGCAACCGTATTGGAATAATATAAATTACCTTCCTTTTAATGCTACTTTACATTTAAGTTATAATGCATTTAAAAACAGAGTAGAATTTGATTCCTTATTTGAAGATACGCGTAAATTAGCCTATAAGCATACCATTAAAGCAGATGATATAATTGAAGTGGATATATTTAATCCAATTACTCAAACCTCGGGACTTATATTTGATTTGAAAGGCAATACCGCTACTAATTTAAATTTTTATATTAGTGATGGTAAAAAGCATTTTTTAAGAGGTGCTTTGTATTTTAACAGCAAAACTACAATTGATAGTATTGAGCCTGTTTTTCAATTTATTAGGCAAGATGTGTTAAAACTGATAGAAACCACCAATTGGAAAAACTAAGGAAGTACAATATTTTATTGTATCTTGAGTCATAAGAACTAAAGTTATAAATCATGAAATTAAAATTATTCTTTAGCCTTATTTTCTTAAATACATTCTTAATAAAAGCCATAGAAATACCGTTTAATAATTTCTATCAATTAAATTCTCAATTGTATAATCCTGCATTCGCTGGTCGCGAGGGGAAAACAAGTATTAGTGCTTTAGGGAATTATCAATACACTGGCTTTGAGGATAGAACAGTTTATTTTGGCTCAAATAGTTATTTAAGTAGACCTAAATATGCCTGTTTTCAATTAGGTGCAACCTCGCAATTCAAATTAATCGATAAAAATAATTTAGGAATTGGATTTACCAATTTATATTTTACCAATGTTCTGATAAATATTAATCATTTTAAAATGAGTGCCAATTGGCAATACAAGATTCAAGATAAATTCATTAGTTTTGGACTAGGACTCAGCAATTATCAAAATAAACTAAAAATAGAAGGTTATAAAAAAACTTTCTTCAATCAGCCGAATTTCATAAATGGAAGTGATAAAAATATTTCTAATTTCAATTATGATTTAGGAGTTGCTTTTAACAATCCTAAAAATAACTTTTTTGTGGGGTTTAGCATTTTAGATATTCATAAAAATAATGATTTAGCCTTTGGTAATCCTGAAATATATGTTGAAAGCAATCCTTATCCAAAATATGTTTTAAATACAGGAATAGATATTAATTTAAATTCTAAAATGAAGTTCAAGCCTTCTGTGTTGGCATTGAGAGAAACCATTAATTATCTCTTATTAACAACTAATTTTGAATATCAAAACAAGTATTTATTTGGAACAGGCTATACTACTAATAATGATGGTGTTTTTTTAAATTTAGGTTATAAGCACAAGAAATTGGAGTTAAATTATGCTTATTCCTTAGTTCTTAGTAGAATTTTATCAGTAACCTCTGGTAATCATAATATTGGTATACTTTACCAATTATAAACTTATTGTGTAAAAAATTATAAAGTCAATTTTATAATAATTCTTTACTTTTGTTGATGTGTTAATAGTTAACGCCTTTCTATTTTAAAAATTAATGAAGTTTTCAAAAATACTTTTAATAATTCTGTTTCTTAATAGCCTTATAGCTGTTGCTAATCCTAATGATTCTAACTATCTTAGAGATCCTTTTTATATAAAGCTTTCTAAACTAAATTCTCAAGTACCTGTTTTTTATAATGAACAAGTAAAAAGACAAATAGGCTTATACATGAGAAATACCAATAACAGCTCAGCTTTGTTAATCGGAAAAACGCAGTATTATTATAATTTGTATGCTTCAAAATTTACAAACCATGCTGTTCCAATACAGTTATTTTTAATAAGTGCAGTAAATAGCGAAAGCAATTCAACTTATATAGACAATGATGGGGCTAGTGGACAATGGGCACTTGGATATCCTATTGCAAAAAAATATAATTTAATGACCAATAGTTATATTGATGAAAGACGTAATCCACTTAAAAGTAGCGAAGCCGCAGCTTTGTATTTCAAAGATTTAAATTTAATTTATACAGATTGGTTAAAAACCTTAGCCGCATTCAGAAGTGGTCCCATCAATTTGAATATGGCAATACACCGTGCCAATAATTCTTTGAGTTATGCCAAAATACACCCACAGTTGCCGCTTGAATTTCAAATAATAACTGAAAAGTATATGGCTTTTTGGTACATTTGGAATTATTATTCTGAGAGCAAAATAGTACCAGTAAAATATAAATTACCCGATACAGATACGGTGCAAGTTCAAAAAGAAATAAGCTTATCCTCCATAGCCTTTCAATTAAATATATCTGAAGAAATATTGAAACAAAGTAATTCAGAATTGCGCATAGGGATTATGCCTATTAGTTTTAATTCTACTGGCCTAAAACTACCAAAAGATAAAATTAGCGAGTACCATGAAAAATTGTTAATTTTATTTCCACCGCCACCAGTTATTGTTTTAGATTCTACCAATAAAGATTCTTTTTTATTGTTTAATACAGCTTCTAATAAGCCTCTAATAGCTGTTGAAAAAGATGATGAGGATGACAAACCAGCATTAAATAATACAAAGACAACTGTAAACTATACCGTTAAAAAAGGGGATGGTTTATTGCTAATTGCAGATTTATTTGATTGCAGAGTTAGTGATATTAAAAAATGGAATGGCATGAAAAAAGACGCTATTTATAGTGGACAAAAATTGAAACTGCAAGTTCCTAAAAAGAAATTAGCAGAGTACAAAAAAATAAATTCTTTATCTGCTTCTCAAAAGAAAAAATTAGCCAAAAGGAGTTAAGTTATGAAAGGTAATTTTTTTATTTTTACATTCGTAATTTTAATTCTTGTTTCATGCAATAATGCGTCAAATATTAAAACTGACGAAACTGAAAATTTAAATTTAGAACCTGCCAATGTTTTAAAAAGTAATTTTGCAAATGAAATCGTTGAGGCTAGAAAAGGAAAAGATTTATATTTTAAAACTGCTGAAATTTTGGAGTTAGATAAATTGAATGATTTTAAAGGTTTGCAGTATTTTGGGCCTGATAGCAATTTTGTTTTTAATGCTGAAATTGAATTTTTAAAACCTGAAAAAGTTTTATTTAAAACTGCCACTGAGAGGGAGCCTATTTATTATACATTTTGTAAATTAATATTTATTCATAACCAAGTTAAGCATGAACTTATAGCATATTCAGATAAATTAGAGAATGTAACAGACTTATTTATTCCATTTAAAGACAGTACTAATTACACATTGACTTATGGTGGCGGCAGATATTTGGAGTTAAAATATAGAAACGAAAAATCTAATTTTATTATTGATTTTAATTATGCGTTTAATCCATATTGTCATTACAATCATTCGTTCAGTTGTCCTTTAGTTCCAGAGAATAATATTTTACAAACGCATATATTTGCGGGAGAAAGAAAATTATATGAGTAAAACATTTAAAATAATAATAGTCTTTTTCTTTTTGTTGAATAATTCAGTTATTGCACAAACAAAAAGATTTTTAGAAGTAGAATATAATAATAGCAGTGGTAGTTATTATATCGGAGAAAAGTTTACTTTTAATGATACTAATGGGAACTTAAAGAGCGGTAAATTATACATCATTAATGATAGTCAATTTGTTTTTTTAAATTATTTTAATGAAACATCTGGAGATACTTTTAATGCCAAATCTATAGGGAGTATGAAAATGACTAAAAGTACCTCTAATGCATTTGATAAAATAAGAACAAGGCGATTTATTCCATTGGGAGCAATAATTGCTTGTGCATTTATTGTGCCATATGTCTCAGTGACATTTCTCGTTTTAAATAGCACCCATCCAAGAGGAAAATCAAATGCTAAATCAAGTAATTCTTATACTTCCTGGGTAAAAAGAAATGAATTAAAAATTTCTATTATCAAAGAGAATGAAGTTCAAACAGAGTAAAACTAATTATTAGCTTAGTCCTTCTATAATGCCGTTTACAAGTTTCATATTATAAGCTGCCGGAATTTTTGGAAGTCCAGGCATACGCATAATATCTCCAGCAACTGCGACAATAAACCCAGCTCCTGCATTTATAAGCAAGTCTTCAATATGTATAGTATGACCAGTAGGTGCGCCACTTAATTTAGGGTTGTCTGTAAACGAATATTGTGTTTTTGCAATACAAATTGGCAAATTACTCCAACCATTTTTTTCTAATTTTGTAAGGGCTAATTTAGCTTTTTTGCTCAGTTCTATGTTTTGTGCTCGGTATATTTTTGTAGCAATTTTGTGTATTTTAAGTTCAATAGAATCTGTTAAATCATATTGAAATTGAATTGGAAGTGAGGTATTGATTTCTATTACTTGAATTACTTTTTCGGCTAATGAAATAGCGCCATTTCCACCTTCTAAAAAGGCATTATTTATTGCAAAATGAGTGTGATTATCATGACACCAATTATTTAAAAAACTTATCTCTTCTTCGGTATCAAAATAAAATTTATTTAAAGAAACAATAACACTTTGCCCAAATGATTTTAAATTTTCAATATGCCTTTCTAAATTGGGTAAGCCTTGCTTTAAGGCTTCAATATTTGGTTTTTTGGCTTCATCATCACTTAGTCCGCTATGGTTTTTTAAAGCTTGCGTTGTTACAACTAAAACTGTTGCCACAGGATTTAGTTCAGCAATTCTACATTTAATATTTAAGAATTTTTCTGCCCCTAAGTCGCTGCCAAAACCTGCCTCTGTAACTACATAATCACTCAAAGACATAGCTATTTTGGTGGCTAAAATTGAATTGCACCCATGGGCAATATTGGCGAAAGGCCCACCATGAATTATAGCAGGTGTATTTTCTGTTGTTTGGACCAAATTGGGTAAAATGGCATCGCGCAACAAAATGCAAATAGCATCTGCAACCCCTAGGTCGCAAACTCTAAAGGGGAAGTTGTCTGTTTTGTAACCCAAAACTATATTATTAATTCTAAGTTTTAAATCGTCTTCATTTTTAGAAAGGCAAAGAATGGCCATTATTTCTGAGGCTGGTGTAATATCAAAACCTGCCTCTTGAGGTATCCCGTTTGTACGTCCACCGAGGCCTGTATTGATATATCTTAAAGAACGATCATTAACATCTAAAACTCTTTTCCAAACTATATTTTTAAGCGCTTTGTCTGTATTTAAATTATTGTATTGATAATTATCTAATAAAGCCGACAATGTATTATTGGCGCAAGTAATAGCATGAAAATCGCCAGTAAAATGTAAATTTATATCTTCCATAGGCAGCACTTGCGCATAGCCTCCACCGGCAGCACCTCCTTTCATTCCAAAAACAGGACCAAGGGAAGGTTCTCTTAAGGCTACAATACTCTTTTTGCCAATTTTATTTAATCCTAAACTTAAACTTACACTTGTAACAGTTTTACCCACGCCTGATTTTGTTGGTGAAATAGCTGTTACCAGTATTAAATTACTTTTTTTAATGGCTTCTTCATTTAGAGTATCAAGCGTTATTTTTGCTTTATACTTGCCATATTGTATAATATTTTCTTCAGGAATATTTAATTGTTGTGCAATGGTATGAATTGGTAAAAGAGCAGTTTCTCTCGAAATTTCTATATCGGATTTCATGGGGTAAAAATAATAGAAATTAAGATTTATTTTTGCTGATTAAATTAATTTGTATAAAAGTTCAGATCTTTTCTAGAACAAATTTAAATAATTTTATAATTTATTTAAACATTTTAGTTTCATCTTTGTAGTATAAATTATGAGTTTGGTTTTAAACATAGGAATAGTATTATTAGGCTTTGTATTAATGGAAGCAGCAGCTTGGGCTACCCACAAATACATTATGCATGGTTTTATGTGGCGTTGGCATAAAAGTCATCATGAGTCTAGAGAAGGAACTTATGAAAAAAATGATTTATTTGGTGTAGTGTTTGCCATTTTATCCGCAAGTTTAATTATTTTTGGTTCTATAGATGGTCTTGATTGGCGATTTTATTTAGGCATAGGCATTTTATTATACGGAATTGCTTATTTCCTAGTGCACGATGTGTTTGTACACCAACGTTTGCCATTACTTAAAAAAACAAAGTCAACCTATTTTCAAGCTATGCGTTTTGCTCATAAAATACACCACAAAGTGTCAAGTAAAGAAGGTGCAGAGGCTTTTGGTTTTTTATATGTTAGTAAAAAATATTTAGACAAGTACAGTCACAAAAAATAATGGCTTCTAAAAAAATTATAGTCATTGGTAGCGGTTTTGCTGGCTTAAGTGCAGCTTCATTATTGGCTAAACAAGGCCATAAAGTTACGTTACTTGAAAAAAACGACCAAACAGGAGGTCGTGCCAGAATTTGGAAAAGTAACGGTTTTACTTTTGATATGGGACCAAGTTGGTATTGGATGCCAGAGGTTTTTGAAAATTTTTTTAAAATATTTGGTTATCAAGTTTCCGATTTTTATAAATTAAACAGATTAGATCCTGCTTACAGAATATACTTTACTAATAATGAGCAAATGGATATTCCTGCAGATATGGCTGCACTTAAACATGAATTTGAAATTAGAGAAAAGGGAAGTGGTGCGCAGTTGGAAGCATTTTTAAAGGATGCCGAGTATAAATACAAAACTGCAATGGGTAGTTATGTGAATAAACTGTCTGATTCGTTTACCGAATTTTTAACACCTGAGCTTATTTTTAAGTCTTTTCAACTCAATTTGTTTTCATCTTTAAGAAAATCTGTTAGAAAAAGATTTAAAAATCCTTTACTGGTTAGTTTATTAGAATTTCCTGTTTTATTTTTGGGCTCTACACCCGATAATACGCCATCGTTATACAGTATGATGAATTATGCAGATTTAGTGCAAGGTACTTGGTATCCAGATGGAGGAATGGTTCAAATAGCTAGAGCATTTTCAAAAATAGCTGAACTACAAGGTGTAGAAATACTTTTAAATAAAGAAGTGACAAGAATAGAAACATTAGCAGGAAAAGTCAGCAAAGTATGGGTAGGTAGCGAATGTTTTGATGCAGATATAGTAGTGGCGGGTAGCGATTATCATTTTACAGAACAGACATTATTGAAACCCGAAGATAGAGTATATACTGAGGCCTATTGGGAAAAAAGGACTATGTCGCCAAGCAGTTTATTATATTATGTAGGTTTGAATAAAAAAATAGAAGGCTTGTTGCATCATAATTTATTTTTTGACGAAGATTTTGAAGCCCATGCCATTCAAATTTATAAACAACCACAATGGCCAACAAAGCCATTATTTTATTTAAGTGTTGTGAGCAAAACAGATATTACTTCGGCTCCAGAGGGCAGTGAGAATTTATTTTTTCTGATTCCATTAGCCCCAGGATTGGAGGATTCGGAATCTCTTAGAGAAGAATATTTCAATACAATGTGTTTGAGGTTAGAACATAAAATTGGTTTTGATATTCGGCCTTTTATTGAAGTAAAAAGAAGTTATGCTATGAAAGATTTTGAAAATGATTATCATTCATACAAAGGAAATGCCTATGGATTGGCTAATACGCTTATGCAAACCGCTTTTTTAAAACCTAAAATAAAATCGAAGAAAATAAAAAATTTATTTTATACAGGACAGCTAACAGTTCCAGGTCCTGGAGTACCTCCTTCCATAATCAGTGGAGAAATTGTAGCCAATGAAATTCAAGAACTTATAAAAAACAATAAACTTTAAAACTTTTTCTAATCAAATTCGTTTTCTAATATTATGTTTTCACTCTTTGAAAAAACATCGGCTAAATGTAGTAAAATAACTACTCAAATATATAGCACCTCTTTTTCATTAGGAATTAAGATGTTAGCTAAGGATTTCAGAGAACCTATCTATGGAATTTATGGTTTTGTGCGCCTTGCAGATGAAATAGTAGATACTTTTGATAGAACAGATAAAGCAGAGTTGTTAGCTGAATTCAAATCAAGTACCTACCAATCAATAGATAGACAAATAAGTTTAAATCCAATATTGTATTCATTTCAAAAAGTGGTTAATACTTATCAAATTGGAAATGATTTGATAGAGCCATTTTTTGAAAGTATGGCCCAAGATTTAAATAAAACAGAATACAACCCAACCCAATATACAGAATATATTTATGGTAGTGCAGAAGTAGTAGGTCTCATGTGTTTAAGAGTGTTTTGTAATGGCAATATTGAACAATATAATCATCTAAAATCTTTTGCCAGGGCGCTTGGATCTGCTTTTCAAAAAGTTAATTTTTTAAGAGATATTAAAAGTGATGTTGAAGAGCGGGGTCGCGTTTATTTTCCCTATTTAGATTTATCAGAATTTAATGAATTGAATAAAAAAGTAATTATTGAAGATGTAAAAAAAGATTTTGCAGAAGCATTTAAGGGTATTAAACAATTACCTGTATCATGCAGGTTTGGTGTTTATACAGCTTATATTTATTATCTAAAATTATTAGAAAAAATAGAGCGTACCAATGCACACAAAATAATGGAAAGTAGAATTAGAGTTGGCGATGGCGAAAAATTGACCTTATTGGCAAAATCTTATGTTAAATATAAATTGAATGCAATTTAAAATATTTTCTTTCGCTTTAATATTTTTTTTTTTTCAGAGTAGTT
This sequence comes from Bacteroidota bacterium, assembly GCA_013205405.1. Classification (GTDB taxonomy): domain Bacteria; phylum Bacteroidota; class Bacteroidia; order NS11-12g; family UBA955; genus JABMMZ01. The sequence goes on from JABMMZ010000063.1 coordinate 17,018, forward strand.
TTATACCCAACTCTGATTTAAATATTGCAAGAAATTATTATGAAAAAGGAAGTAAAGAAAAAAGTGCAGCCGAAAATTTAAAAACGTTTACTGAAACTAAATCAACTCAAGCCATATTTAAAGCTTACAATGGAGTAGCTTATGCGCTGTTGGCTAAACATAATTGGAATCCTTACAAAAAATTAGAATTAGTAACAAAGGGCATAGAAAAAATTAACAGCGCTGTGGAATTAAGTCAATCAGATGTTGAAATTAGATTTTTAAGATACTCAATTGAAGAAAATTTACCAGCAGTAGTTCCTTTTACTAGTCATTTGGCAGCAGATAAAAAATTTATTTTAGCAAACTTAAAATCCACACATAGCTATTATTTAACCATAAAGGCTTATTTGAAAACCTCGAAAACTATAACAGAAGCTGAAAAGAAAAAGTTATAAATTTAATTGTTTTAGAATACTTTTGAATTGTTAATGTTTGATAACTTACTATTAATAAAAATTTGTGTTCAATTGCCAACATTTAGTTTATTGGCTTTTTTGGCTTTTAAGAAAAAATGGTTAACTACAAGTGGCTGTTTTACGGCAATTCTTATAGGTTTATGCTTTTTTACTTATTTAGATTTAATATTCCCTCTAATACTTTTTATTGGTGGTGCTTTATTAAGTAAGTTAAATAAAGATAAGAAAGAGAAAAATGGTAGAAATGCATACCAAGTATTAGCCAATGGAGGCATTGGTGTGATGTGTTTATTGTATTTTTACAGTTTACCTTTTGCGCAATTTTCCCACTTAGGCTATGTGGCGTTTATGGTTTCGTTTAGCATCAGTATAGCAGATACTTTTAGTAGTGAAATTGGTTGCTATATAAAAGGTAAAACATTTGATATTTTAACTTTTCAACCAATTAAAACAGGAATGTCAGGAGGTATATCTTTAGAAGGAACATTAGGAGGAATTGGCGGTGGTTTAATAGCTGGCATTGCAGCTTATTTTATAGTTGATAATTTAGAAATAAGTTTCTTAGTAGCATTTGTTGGAATAATAGGAATGCTAGTAGATAGTGTTTTGGGGAGTTGGCTTCAAGCTAAATATATAAATTCAGTAGGAGAGGTAAGCGAGGAAAAAGAATTAGATAATAAATTGATTAGAGGCTATGCTTGGTGTACTAATAATATGGTAAATTTACTAAGTAATCTTTTAGTAATTGCAGGATTTATAGTTTACAAAAAATTTTAGATTGTTATTTTTAAAGCATCATATGCTAGTTGAAAACCGCTTGGCAATATTTTATTTACCTCATCATGTAATCCCAATTGATGGCTAATATGTGTAAAGTAAACGTTCGGAATATCTAATTTTTGACCCAATGCTATGGCTTGTTCTAATGTAAAATGACTTATGTGTGCCTCATGTCTCAAGGCATTTAAAACCAAGTGTTGGCTGCCTTTAATTTTTTCTATATTGGCATCATCAATAAAATTAGCATCAGTAATATATGTAAAATCTTTAATTCTATAACCGAGAACAGGCAATTTATAATGCAATACTTCTATTGGCGTTATATTTATACCTTCTATGTTAATATTAGAGTTGGAGTTAATTGTATTAAAAATTAATTTTGGAATACCTGGGTATTGAAAATCAGAAAAAATATAATGAAACTCCCTTCTTAGGGCTTCTTGCACTTGAGTTGTTGCGTATACCTCTATTGGCTTTTTACTAATAAAATTAAAAGCTCTAATATCATCCATTCCAGCAATATGATCCTTGTGCTCGTGTGTAAAAATAAGTCCATCTAAACGCATGGTATTATTTCTAAGCATTTGTTGTCTAAAATCAGGGCCGCTGTCAATCACCAATACCTTGCCATCAATATCTATTTGAATACTGCTGCGTAAGCGCTTGTCCTTGCTATTATTACTTTGGCATACTTGGCATTTGCACGCTATTAAAGGTACACCTTGAGAAGTTCCTGTGCCTAAAAATGTAATTTGCAAGTGATATTTATGTTATAAGTTGATTGCTACCATTGTAAAAATAGATATGAAAGCGTTCTTTTAAAATTGTTCTTCCTCAGCCTCGCCAAAATTGTCGCCAAATTCATCATCTTCAGAATTTTCGTCCTCAGGGTCGCCTTCTTCACCAAAGGCCTCAACATCAAAGCCCTCATCGTGCACAGGGTTAGTTTTAGTGGCTATTTTGCTAGCTATATCATCAAATTCTGTTTCATCTACAATTTTAAATCTAGCAGTACCTTCATTTTGTTTAGGTGCTTTACCTAAAGTTTTAAATATGAGTGGATATTTTATACCTTTTACATCATTTTGAATACTTTGTAATTCTATTAGTAAAGTCCATTGTTCATTAAAATCTGTAATGTATAAAAATTTTTGATGAGGATCGTTTACAAAAGTATTTATTTTAGATGTGGCCATTATTTGTTTTTTTCCACTCTCATCTTCCAGTGTTATCTCTTTACCTTTTCTCCAATTATCATCAGATACATAGAAAGAGGAAGCTAAAGCTTTATTAAAAGCAATAGAATGGAGAACAATATTGTGCAATTCTAAAAAAGTAGATATAGGATGAATATCTATTATTCTAGAAATGTCTTCATCTTCCTCAAACCAAACTTTGAAACGGTAAATCATATATAATAATGCAAAAATATATTATTTTTTATTTTTACTTCAATATTTTTATCCCCTTTTGTTCAGCAACTTGTTTTAAGAAGGATAATGCGTCCTCAAAATTATCTTTCACGATACCATCTAAAATAGCCTCTCGCAAAATGTTTTTTAATAAGCCAACTTCATAAGGTTTCAATATTTCAAAGTGCTCTAAAATATGATTCCCATTAATAGGTGGTTGCCAGTTTCTTAGATTATCTTTTTCTTCTACGTCTTTTATTTTAGATTGAACAAGTGCAAAATTTTGTTTTACTTTTTCAATTTTTTTTTCATTTTTACTAGTAATATCGCTGTTGCAAAGCATTATTAAAGCATCTAAATCTTCACCTGCTTCTACCATTAGCCTTCTTATGGCACTATCTGTTACTTCATTTTGAGAAAGTACGATTGGTCGTAAATGTAGAAGCACTAATTTTTCAACAAATCTCATTTTTTCATTCTGTGGCAAGCGCAGTCTAGTAAAAATAGGCTTCACCATTCTACTGCCTTTATCCTCATGCCCATGAAATGTCCAGCCATTTCCTTGTTCAAATTTTTTAGTGGCAGGTTTAGCAATATCATGTAAAATAGCAGCCCATCTTAGCCATAAATCATTACTTATTTTACAAACATTATCAAGCACTTGTAAGGTATGATAGAAATTATCTTTATGCGATTTGCCATTTATTGTTTCTACACCATGAAGGGCTACCATTTCATGGAAAATGAGATGTAATAAACCTGTATCGAATAAATATTCGAAACCTATAGAAGGCATAGGTGATAAAATAATTTTATTTAGTTCATCTGTAATTCTTTCTTGCGAAATAATACTTATTCTTTCCTTATTTCTAAAAATACCTTCATAGGTTTTGTCATTGATTTTAAAGCCTAATTGTGTTGCAAACCTAATAGCTCGCATCATTCTTAGGGGGTCGTCACTAAAAGTAGTATCTGAATCAAGTGGTGTTTTTATAATTTGATTTTCTAAATCTTGTAATCCATTAAAAGGATCAATTATAGAACCATACGTTTTTTTGTTCAAACTAATACTGATTGCATTAATGGTTAAATCTCTGCGTTCTTGGTCGTCTTGCAAAGTACCTTCTTCTACAAATGGTTTTCTACTATTGCGCTCATAACTTTCTTTTCGTGCGCCTACAAATTCTATCACTAAATCATTATATACAACTTGTGCAGTTCCAAAGTTTTGAAAAAATGAAAATTTAGAATTTTGTAAATTTTGGGATACTTCTTTTGCAAATTTAATTCCACTGCCTACTACTACAATATCAATGTCCTTACTTTCCCTCATTAAAAACATATCGCGCACAAAACCACCAATTAAGTATACCTCTAAGTCCATATTTTCGGCTATAGAACTTATTTTTTTAAATAAATTATCATAAGTTTGTAAAGCATTGGGTTGTGGTAAAAGCATAATCGACTAATAAAATTATTTACCTTGTTAAAATAATATATTCGGAAACAATTTTATTTAAAAAATTGATTTTATTATTTGGAATAGTATCAATATTTAATGTTTCAGACACCTTACTTGAAAGATTAATCAACGCATTGTGATGGGCCTGATTATTAAATTTTTTATAGCGGTACAATAGGTTTTTAATTAAAATAACATCCTTTTCATTTAACTGGTAAGCATTTGGATATTCGAAGGTGTAATCTTCTTTTTTCTTTTTATTTAAATTTTGAATATCGTAGAGCTGAAATCCATAATTATTTTTCTTTTTGATAACTGTAGTGCCAGCTATAATATCACCAGTACGTTGCCCGTTTTTATTGCTAGTTATTAAAAGCATAGCAATAGTACCTGAAGAAAAATAAATATCAATTAAACGCATGCTCCATCTAGTAAAATAATCATAAAAAGCCATTTCATCTCCATTTAATTTCACTACTTTTATTCCCATAGCCAGTTTGCCAATGGTTTGTCCATTACCTATCAATTCGCTTGCTAAAGTATAGAAAACCACAACAAAAATTATAATAGTAACCACTAAATAATAAACAATTGATGTTTCATCAGAATTAAATGATATTAAAATGATTAGAACAAATAGAATTATAAAATCTATTAAAAAGGCGAGAAAACGGTGACCGACACCCGCCAATTGGTATTCTATTTTAACATTTTGAGTTGTATTTATTTCAATATTTGCCAATATGCAATATTAAAATTAAAATGGTGGAATTAAAAATTTAAAAAAGTACAGTTGAATACAAGATGTTTAAAAGAATTTTAAAAATACATAAACATAATTTTAAAATAATATTAATAAGCCTTATTTTGCACTTTCAATGAAAAATTACATAATTCCAATCATCATTTTGATATTTTGTAGTGCCTCTGTTTGTACTACAAAAAAAAGTGTTGTAGATAATAATTCTATTTCTATTGCTTTTTATAATATTGATAATTTATTTGATGATATAAATGATAGCGACCATGATGATGATGATTTTACAGAAAATGGCATTTATAGATGGACAAAAAAACGCTACCAAAATAAACTAAAAAACATGGAGAAAGTAATTTATCAAATGGTAGATGGCAATCTTCCTGACGTATTAGGTGTATGCGAATTAGAAAGTAAAAAAGCCTTAGAAGATTTAATTAAAACGGGTAAAATGAAAAACAAATATAGCTTCTCTCACTTTGATAGTAAGGATGAAAGAGGTATAGATGTGGCCCTCATTTATAACAAAGAGAAATTTAGTTTAATTGAAAATAGGTCGCTGACAGTTAAATTATCCAAAGATTCTTTTGACAATACACGTGATGTATTATTTGTGAAATTATATTCTAAAATAGCTAAGGATACGGTGTTATTTTTAGTTGCTCATTTTCCTTCCAGAAGAGAGGGGAAATACCAAAGTGAGCAAAATAGAATAGATGCAGCAAAAGCAATTAAGAAATTTATGGCTTTAAATGTTAATACTAATAAGCAAAATTTGATACTTATGGGCGATTTTAATGATGAGCCATGGGATAAAAGTATTTACAGAATAATTGGTGCTCAAAATTATTTAAAAACCAAAGACTCTGGATTGCTAATCTTAATGTGGGGCTTTGAAAAACAAAAAAAAGGGTCTTACAGATTTAAAAATGAAATGAATATATTAGACCAAATTATAATCAGTAAATCTTTGGCCAATGGTTTAGGATTAGATTATGTAGATAATTCTGTAAGTATTTTCGATGTAGAATGGCTTAAACAAAAAGGAAAATTTGAAGGTTTTCCATTGCGTACTTTTGCAGGAAAAAATTGGCTAAATGGCTACAGTGATCGTTTTGCAGTATATATTAAATTAAAATATTAAAAACACATGGCAAAAAAAAAGATAACATTTATAAATAGAGATATCAGTTGGTTAGCATTTAATGACAGAGTACTTCAAGAAGCAACAGATACGAGTGTTCCATTATTAGAAAGGTTAAAATTTTTAGGTATTTTTTCCTCGAACTTAGATGAGTTTTTTAGAGTACGTGTGGCTACATTGCGTAGAATGTTGCTGTTAAAAAAAGGAACTATTGCAACCATAAATTCAAAAGAAACAATAAAATTACTACATGATATTAGAGATAAAGTAATTATTCAACAAGCCAAGTTTAATAGTATTTATCAAAGCTTATTGGAGCAATTAAAAACACAAGATATTTACTTCATTAATGAAAAACAGCTTTCAATAGAACAAACTTTAGTTGTTAGAAAATATTTTAAAGAGGAAATTTTGAATGTAATTTTTCCATTAATTCTAGACAATACACGTCCATTTCCATTTTTAAGAGATAATACTGTCTATTTAGCTTGTAAACTTAGTAATTCAAATAATAAACAAAAAATGTTTGCCTTGATTCCTTTGCCAACTAAATTGAAAAAACGTTTTTTTCAATTACCCAAGCAAGATGGCAATACTTATATGATGTTTGTAGATGACGTTATTCGTGTCAATTTAGATGTAATTTTCTCTAGTTTTAATTTTAATCAATTTGAGGCTTACACCATTAAACTTACCAGAGACGCAGAATTAGATTTAGAAAATGATATTTCTCAAGGCTTATTAGATAAATTAAAAAGCCAATTAATAGAAAGGAAAAAAGGCCAACCCGTAAGATTTATTTACGATAGTGAAATGCCATCTGATTTATTAAAATTTATTAGCAACAAGCTGAAAATTGGAAAAGAAGAAGTAATTCCCGGTCAACGATATCATAATTTTAAAGATTTTATAGGATTTCCGGATATTAAAAACCAAGATTTAAAATATGGAGGTCAAACAGCCATTTATAACGCTGAATTAGATAAAGTCAAAAGTTTTATAGATGCTATTAAAAAGAAAGATTATTTATTAAGTCATCCTTATCAACCTTTCGATTACATTGTAAAATTATTGCGTGAGGCAGCTATCGACCCGGCAGTATATGCCATTAAAATAACCTTGTATAGAGTAGCTGAAAATTCTAATGTGGTGAATGCCCTAATAAATGCTACTAAAAATGGTAAAAAAGTATTTGTAGTAATGGAATTACAAGCACGATTTGATGAAGAGCATAATATATTTTGGAGTAATAAATTGAAAGAGGAAGGTGCTACAGTAATGTTTGGAATTCCTAAATTAAAAGTGCACACTAAAATGTGTTTAATTTATAGAAAAGAAGAAAATGGTTTGAATTTATATGCCCATTTAGGCACTGGAAATTATAACGGAGAAACAGCTAAATTATATTGCGACCATTCCTTATTTACAGCAAATAAAAGATTAACTACCGATGTAAGCAAGTTGTTTAATTTGATAGAAAATTATAAATTAAAGACGATTAAATTTACCAATCTTTTGGTAGCCCCAATGAATCTGAAGTCTTCATTTTTAGCATTAATAGATATTGAAATAAAGAATGCAAAAGCTAAAAAAGTAGCGTATATAAAAATGAAGATGAACAGCCTTGTAGATGTGGATATTATTAGCAAACTTTATATGGCAAGTAATGCAGGTGTAAAAATAGATTTAATAGTTAGAGGAATATGCTGCTTGGTACCAGGAGTAAAGGGGCAAAGTGAAAATATAACTGCCATAAGCATTATAGATAGATACTTAGAACATGCCAGAATTTATGTGTTTGCTAATGGCGGAAAAGAAAAAATGTATTTAGGTTCGGCAGATATGATGACACGTAATTTAGAAAGTAGAATTGAAATTTGCTTTCCTATTTTAGACCCAAATATAAAAGAAGAATTGGATGCTCTGTTAAAAATTCAATTAGCAGATAATACAAAGTCGCGGATGATAGATAGCTTTTTGTTGAATGAATATATGTCTAAGAAAATGCCAAAAATAAGAGCTCAAACAGAATTTTATAATTATTTAAAACAACGTTATTTAAGTTAGTTATTATTTACCTTTTAGTCTTTTTTTAGGTTTATATTTATACTTAAAATCGCCTGTTATATGCCTAATAGCAACACTAGCACAAGCACAACCAAACACAGTAGGTAAGTAGCTAATGGTGCCAATTATTGATTTTTTTGGTTTTGCTTTTTCAGAAACAATAATTTTAGATTGGTCGGCTATTTCGCTGCTAAATACACATGTAATACCTTTTCTTATGCCATTTTTTTGTAAATATTTTCTAACATATCGCGCCAAATTGCAATGGTAAGTTTCTGAAATATCACAAATTTCTAGTTTAGTAGGGTCTATTTTGCCCCCAGCTCCCATACTGCTTACAACAGGAATTTTCATGGCTTTACATGCAAGTAATAAGTCTGTTTTTGGTTTAAGCGTGTCTATGCAATCGCAAACAAAATTAAAATTACCTTCATTTAAAATCGAAAGAATTCTATCTTTTTCTACAAATTCTGTTAAAACTGTCAATTCTATATCCGGATTAATATCACGCAATCTTTCTCCCATTACATTTGCTTTAAGCATATTTTCGGTACTTTTTAATGCAGGTATTTGTCTGTTTCTATTACTAGCATCTACAGTATCTGGATCTACAATTGTCATTTTACCTACGCCTGCCCGTGCTATCATTTCGGCACAAATACCACCTACACCTCCAAGCCCAATTACTAAAATATTGGCTGCTATTAGCTTTTCAACTTTTTCATCGCCTAATAAAAGGGTACTTCTACTTATCCAATAGGGAAATTCCATGGTGCAAAAATAGGATTCCATAGAAATATTTTATAGTGAATTGCAATATTTTGGTTTTTATTAAGTTATTTTACAAAATAAACATTGTATGCTACTAAAATTACGATCCACTGCTTTTCTCACTTTTCTAATTGTTTTGGTTACTCAGAAAGCTAGTGCTCAAAAACTAGTAAGAAGTTTTAAAGGCCGAGTGGTAGATTCTGCAACAGCTCGCCCAATACCTGATGTAACAATTAGTATTTTTAGGGCCTCTGATACTTCGCTTATTAATTTCGGATTTACGACACCCAATGGTAATTTTACGATAAATGTAAACAATGCCGATTCGCTTTTGGTGGTATTCAGTCAATTAAATTACGAAGATTATACTAAAAAAGTAAAAACAATGTCTGATAATTGGGATTTATTTAATTGGGGAGATATAAAATTGACTAATGCTTTATTTACACTCACCGCAAAAGTAAGAAAAGCAGCTATAAGCATGAAAGAAGATACTATGGAGATAAATGCAAGTAGATTTAAGGTATTGCCAGGAAGTGATGTGGCGCAGCTGTTTAAAAAAATTCCTGGATTTGAAGTAAACGTAAAAGGCGAAATAAAAGTAGGTGGTATAGCCGTAGATAAAATAATGGTAGATGGTAGCGATTTTTTTGGCAATAATCCTGGTTTAGTATCTAAAAATCTACAAGCGGATATGATAGAAACCGTGCAAGTATACGAACCCAAAAATCCTGATGGTTCGCCTGCTACAGACCAAGTTAGTAAAACTATCAATTTAAAATTAAAAAAAA
>JABMMZ010000064.1 GCA_013205405.1 Bacteroidota bacterium
AGTTGATAAAATTACAGAAAGAGGTGGTGTTTTAGGTGCTATGGAAACCATGTATCAACGTGGTAAAATACAAGAAGAAAGTTTGTATTACGAAACTTTAAAACATACTGGTGAATTTCCTATCATTGGGGTCAATACCTTTTTGAGTGCTAAAGGCTCTCCTACTGTATTGCCTAAAGAAGTAATACGTGCTACCGAAGAGGAAAAGCAATATCAAATAAATATGCTTAAACGATTACAAGAACGCAACAGTGACGTAATACCTTCTAACTTACAAAAACTGCAACAAACAGCTATAAAAAATGAAAATATTTTTGAGGCACTTATGGAAGTTTCAAAAACGACTTCTCTAGGACAAATTACCTCTGCTTTATTCGAAGTTGGTGGGCAGTACAGACGTAATATGTAAAAAAATTTTACTTCTTTTTCTATTGATCAAACCATTGTCTTAGTTTCTTAACTTTTAAATCTTGTAAAGTTGAGCTATTGGCTCTCAAAGAAAACTCGAAACTTTTGCGCACTCCATCTGGAATCCAATTAAAACTTAAAGCCCAACAATGTAAATTTCTACTTATTGAAAATTGTGTATAAGAGATTTTCTTTACGTTAAAATCATACCCACTATTGCAACCTACTTTCCATTTAGGCGTAATACTAAAATCGCCACTAATACTAAATGTTTGGTTGTAATCTGTTTTATAATTTGCCCTTAAATAAGCAATAGAGTAATTAATATTTACACTCCAAGGAATAGCAAAATTAATATATCCGTATTGATCTCTCATAATGCTATTGATAGCATCTTTTTCAGCTTCTGATTTATGTGAAGTATCTGCAAATTTTTGTTTTTTAAACATATCAGCATTCAGTCCGGTTGTCATTTGAATGCTTGCGTTTGTCCATGTACCTATTCGCTTACTGTTTTGCCATTCAAAGACTTTTCCTCGCCCATTTTTGGCATATGGATTAAGATTAGCTGAACCATTCAATCGCACTAATTTATTAAAAACAGTTGTGAAACCGTTAATACCAATATTAGATAATTGAAAAGAATCCGCTAAGAAATTATAGCTACCTGACATTGAAATATTATCTATCAAATTTACATTTTCATATTTAGCGCTGGTGTCTGTTTTACGCAATACTTTGGCTTGTATATTATTTCCTATGCCAAAGGTAATAGAACCACTTTCACCTCCATTAGGCCCGCCTTTTATTCCCTGCTCATAAATACTGTAAGTTCTTTCTATATTTTGCGAGTCCTTATATTTCCTTATAAATTTATTTTTATCAATAGCTTCAAAATCTGGTCGGTAGCTGAACCCAATATTAGGAGAAATAGTATGTCGGATAGCACTTAATTTTTTACTTCTAAATTGAAATGTTCCAAAAATATTGGTATTAACACTTCCTGCTACACTATAAGAACTTGCTCTGCTAAAACCAGAAATATACGTAGTATCTAATTTCTGTTTGATAATATTCCAATCTTTATTAACGGTTTTAAAATACCAATATTCTTGATATGCCACAGAAGGAGTAAATGTAAAATGCTGCTTAATAAATTTATATGAACCTAAGGTAATTGGCAGTGTATGCAAAATACCTTGCTTGAATTGATCAGGAACAGAAAGCTGAGATATTGGCACATTTCCATTCAATAATTGTTCGAATGGAAGGCCTGTAAAAAAAACACTATCTTTTGTATCTATTCTATTTTCAAAATTCCCTAAATAACTTATGCCAAAGTCTTTAAACCATTTATACTTTCCATTTTTATTTGGCTTACTAAAAGGAGTAATACGCTGCACCCCTAGTGTAAAGGAAGGCAATGTTAAACTAAAATATTTAGTTTGTGTATTTTGACGGTGAATAACGTTGGTTGTAAAATTTACTTTATTATTCAACAATTGTTTGGAATAGGCCACTGATGAGCTAAACTCATTCGTAACAATTTGAGTTGGATTATTAGAAGTAAGTTGGGCAGCATTATTTTTTTGAATATTCACACTTGCAGAAAACGATGTTCCTGGCCTTGCTTTTCCATCCTGGGTATGTGTCCATCTTAAACTAAAAGGGCGGGTGATTTTATCTTTAAAAAAAGGGTCTTCTCGGTCAGACCCTAAAAATTTAGAAAACTCTAAGTTTAATGACCCATTGAATTTATAGCGTTTAGCATAGCGTGTACCGGATGCCAAGCGCCAACTTCCTCTAAAATAAATATCCCCATAAAATGTTTGATCGAAATACTGATTAATTCCAAAATAATAACCAAAGTTTCTTAAGTTAGGACCAAATACACCACTTAATCCTGGATCAGGTGGAAGAATGCCTGATTTTTGTCCTTTTTTTACAGGAAACATTCCAAAAGGAATAAATAACGGTGTAGGTACATTTTCTATAACAAGATTAGAAGGGCCAAATAGTATTTTCTTTTCAGGAATTATTTTTAAACTTCTAGTTTGCAAATGAAAATGAGGCTCAGGATTATTGCAGGTTGTGTACTTTCCTGCTTCACTGTAAATACTCTTATCATTATCTCTGAATACTTTATTACACAATATATAACCTTCGCCTTCTTTCATTCTTATGCCGTAGGTTCTGCCTCTTTTAGTTTCAAAATTATAAATCATGGTATCGGCTTCTGTTTCTATATCGCCATCATTAAAACTTGGGCGACCAACATATTTCCCTGTACTATCATTAATGTGGCCTTTGGCATATAGTTGTCGTTTATTAAAATCAACAATAATAAGTGCTGCTTTTAAATCTAAACCATTGTATTTAACATTAGCATTACCATATAAATAAGCCTTCTTATCTGCAATATCAAAATAGGTAGAGTCATCTGCCTTATAATCTATTAATGCATCTATGGCATCTTTTGATATCCTAAAGGTATCATTTGATTTAAGCGAATCATTTGTTTTTAAAATTATACCAGTTGAATCTGGCATTACTTTTGATTGACTATAAATAGGATTATTGTATATAAAGGCAAACGCAATAGGCATTATCCACACTAATGATGGTAGATGTTTTTTGCAAAATAATAGTTTAGCCAATTTTTTATCCTGAAATTTGCGCAAATCTAAAGCAAAAAAAGCAAGCATGATGAAAATTAACAAGAAAATATTAGGGATTTTTTTAGTCTTTGTTTTACTATTTACTTCGTCTTTCAACCATGCAGATAATATATTTGACATTATAGTAATAGATGCTGGACATGGCGGACACGACCCTGGCTGCAATGGAGGTGACAGTAAAGAAAAAGCAGTAACCTTAGCTATAGCATTAAAACTAGGCAAACTTATAGAAGATAGCCTAAAAGGAGTGAAAGTGGTATATACCCGTAAAACCGACAAATTTATTGAATTAAGTGAGCGTGGTAATATAGCAAACAAAAACAATGCCGATTTATTTATAAGCATACATTGCAACGCTAATGAAAATAAAGAAGCTGCTGGAACCGAAACCTATTTAATGGGTTTGCACAAAAGCGAAAGCAACTTAACGGTAAGTAAAAGAGAAAATAATGCTATTTTATTAGAAAAAGATTACAAAACAAATGAAGCTTATAGTGGCTTTGACCCAAATACACCAGCAGGACATATTATTTTAACCCTTATGCAAAACGCGTATATTACCCAAAGTGCAAAATTTGCTGGTCATGTAGAAGCTCAATTTAAAATAAATACTAAGCTTAAAAGTAGAGGTGTAAAACAAGCAGGATTTTTAGTATTATGGAAAACAGCCATGCCAGGAGTGTTAATAGAAACAGGTTTTTTAACCAATGCAGGAGACAGAAAAACATTAGGTAAAGACAGCGGTCAAAGCGTTATTGCTAATGCTATTTTTAAGGCTGTAAAAAAATATAAAGGTTAAAAAAACAAACTTCCTGCTATGCTATCTGCAAACATTTTACCTTCTTTGGTAAGTTTTATAAACCCATTTTCTTTTGTAATTAATTGCTCGGATAAATAGGTATTTATGTGTTCATTAAATCCTTCCATTTTGAAATTATATTTTAATATTTTTGCTAATTGAATACCCCAACAAGTGCGCAATTGCGTCATAATATACTCATTGCATTTTTGAATATCCGTTAATATCTCCTTTTCGATAGGTAAAATACTATTTTCTATGGCATAATAATATGCTTCTAATTCGGCCACATTCCACAACCTTTCGATGCCATTATAACTGTGCGCACTTGGCCCAAAACCAATATACGGTTTATTTTGCCAATAGCCAGTATTGTGTTTAGCCATAAAACCGGGTCTGCAATAATTACTAATTTCATATTGTTCCCAGCCATTTGCAGCCATATAATTCATGGTTAATTCAAATTGCTCTGCTGTATTATCATCATCTGGGCTATCATATTTTTTTAGAAAAATAAGTTTTTTCCAAGGTGTATTTTCTTCCAGTGTTAAACCATAACAAGAAATATGTTGAATAGGCAAATTATTAGCTTTTTCTAAATTTTGTAGCCATTGTTCATTTGAACAATTAGGTGCCCCAAAAATTAAATCAATAGATACTTCAAAACCTAAATCAGTAGCCATTTGAATACAACTTTCAGCCTCAGCAGCTGTGTGCGCTCTATTCATCCACTTAAGGTGTTCATTAAAAAAACTTTGAACACCAATACTTAAACGGGTAATTCCATATTGTTTCCATAATTTTAATTTCTCAAGTGAAATATCATCAGGATTGGCTTCTAAAGTAAGTTCAGTAAAATTAGTAACCTTAAATATAGTTTTAACTTGCTCTATTATTTCAGCAATAAAAACGGGATCAATAAAAGAAGGTGTTCCTCCTCCAAAATATAAAGTTTCGATATTAAAATCGACTTCTTTTTGTCTTAAATCTATTTCATCGCAAATAGCTTCTGCTAACGGACCAGTATTTTTTGACCCAACTTTAAAATAAAAATTACAATAAACGCAGGCTTGCTTACAAAAAGGAATATGAATATAAATACCCGACATGGGCTCAAATTTATAGATAATAAAAAATATTTTAAAATTAAAATTGTTTTATTGTAATTATTTTACTTATTTTGCTAAAATAAAACAATAAAACCTATGAAAAGAATTCAAAATGTACTTGTACCATTTGTATTTTCAGACTCGGCAGAAGGCGCCTTAAAAATGGGTATTAAAACAGCACAAATTTATGAAGCAAAACTCCATGTTTTATACATAGAAAGTGGCACACCAAGTGACACAATTCTTGAAAAAGTTAAAGAAATATGCAATAAAGAACATATAGAATTTAATTTTTATGAACACAAAGGTGCCATAAATACTATTATTACTAAGATAGAAAAAGCTATTAATGCAGATATTATTATTATGGGAGCTTATGGTAAATCTGGGTTTCAACAATTATGGGTAGGTAGCAATGCGTTTAAAGTTATAAGTACTTCTAATTGTCCTGTTATAACATTACAAAATAATATAGAAAGTGTCTCAGGATTTAATAAAATAATGTTGCCAATAGATGACAGTCATGAAACGCGTCAAAAAATAAATTGGACTACTGATTTAGCAAGAGGATTTGATTCAGAAGTATTAATATTTTGTGTGAGCAAAACTAATAATCTTGAAGTGCGTAATAAATTAGCCGTATATGCATCTCAAGTAGAAAAATTCTTAACAGAAAATGGCGTAAGAATTAGTTTTGATGAGAGTTATGGTAATAATATTGCAGAAGATTGTATTAAATTTGCTAAACTTCATCATTGCGATTTGATATCTATTATGACAGAAATGGAAAGTACCAATAGTTTCTTTATGGGTACTTATGCGCAGCAATTGGTAAGTACTTCACCAATTCCAGTACTTTCTATTCACTCGCGCTCTACTATGAATATGGTAGGCGGATTGTAGTATTTACTCCTCCCTAAAGAACTCTTTCCCTGAGCTATTTATATAGCCTTCTTTATCTTGTTTAATTACCCAAGAAAAACTATTGTAGAAAATGCCGACCTTGGAGTATATATATGGTATTAAAATTTTGCAATTTGAGGATGCAAATCCCCAAAAACCCATACTGTTTTTTACCCCTACTAAGCCTTCACTCATTTCACCTATTTGAATAGGATTCTCATCAAAAACACCTAATGGAAATAAATTTTTATTAATTATTTTTATTCGTGGCTTAAAGAATCCAAAAGCAGCTATAAATAGGCTATCGCCTATATTTTGAGCAGCAGAATAGGCAGGAGAAAATCTTTTTTTCTTGTCAATAAAAAAGAAATCAAATCCCATGTTATTAGAAACTTTTATAATTGCTTTTCCATTTTTAAAATCAGAAACGTAATTAATATATTCCGAATAATCAGTTCCATCATTTATAAAACTATCTAACACGATGGCGCCTGTTGTATCTATAAATTCCAGCATATAATGCAGTGTTATTTTACCTTTTTCTAAGACCTCTTTTTTTACATACACTGCAGCTAAACCTTCACTAAAAGGACCAGCACATGATACATTACTTGGCAAAACTAAGACTTTACCTTGTTTATTTAAATAATTGTAATTGCCATTAAACTCTGTCATTATAAAACCACCTTTATAGTAAATACTTGAGCTTGCAAAACCAGGTTCCTTAACCCATTCACCTTTAGTATTGATTATGCCTAATTTAAGACCAATTTTTACAATGGCTCTTTCTTCAGAAAAATCTTCCGCAGCTTTATATAAAAATTTAATAGCCATATTACCTAGTGTATTTATGTAAATATACATTCCATTTGTTAATTGCACAGGACAAAGGCCATGCATATAATTACCGTGCTGTAAAAATTCACCACCAATAATTTCTCCTTTTATATTAATTAAATAGTAAAAAGAATCTTTTTTAACAAAAGCAACACCATCTTTAAAAAATTCTGCGCTTTGAAAGTTTGCTTCCAAAATCAGTTTACCTGATGTGTCGCTATACCCCCATTTATTGGCAATTCGGTATGGTATATATTGAACTTCTTGCGCTTTAATTGTTAGAAAACTATAAATAAAAAAAGCCAAACCAAACGTATATTTTATCATTTTATTATAAGACATTTTTTTTAGATAAATCGTTGCTTTCATTTAGATTTTTCTTCGCAAATTTCTGTCAGCACACTGTTTGTACTTTTAGGATGTACAAAAGCTATTAATTTATTATCCGCTCCATTCTTAGGTGTTTGATGAATCATATCAAATCCATTTTCTATTAATCTTAATATTTCCAATTGCGCATTGTCTACACCAAAAGCAATATGGTGTATCCCTTCGCCTTTTTTTTCTATAAATTTAGCAATTGAACTTTCGGAATTTATAGCTTGCAATAATTCTATTTTAGTTTCGCCTACTATAAAAAAACTTGTAATAACGCCTTCGCTCTCTACTAATTCAGTTTTGTAAGGTTTTACATTCAATAATTTTGAAAACAAAATATTAGAAGCTTCTATATCTTTAACGGCTATGCCAATATGTTCTATTTTATTCATTTTATTATATTAGGGTTAAACAATTTCTATTCCACAATTGTTATTAAATTTATTTTGCAAAGTAATATCATTTCTATCAATATCTTCATAAATAAACTCATTTGTTAATTTGATTAATTATACTACCTTTGCAATATAGAATTATTCTAAATAAATAAATGCTACAATTACCTATATATCTCGATAATAATTCCACCACCCCTATGGATCCAAGGGTGCTAGAGGCCATGTTACCTTACTTTTCTCAAAATTTTGGAAACGCTGCAAGCAGAAATCACTCTTTTGGATGGAAAGCGGAAGAAGCAGTAGATTATGCTCGTGAGCAGATTGCTAATTTAATTAACGCTGAACCTAAAGAGATAATTATTACAAGTGGCGCTACTGAATCTAATAATTTAGCCATAAAAGGTGTTTTTGAAATGTATGCTGAAAAAGGGAACCACATAATAACAATTGAAACTGAGCATAAAGCAGTATTAGATACCTGTAAACACATCGAAAAACTGGGTGCCGAAATTACTTACTTAAAAACTGATGGACAAGGTTTAATAACTGTAAAACAATTAGAAGATGCCATAAAACCGAATACTATTTTGGTAAGTATAATGTATGCCAATAATGAAATTGGGGTTATTCAACCAATAAAAGAAATTACAACTTTATTGAAAAGTAAAGGTATTTTATTTCATACAGATGCTACGCAAGCTGTTGGCAAAATTCCTTTAGACGTAATAGCTAATGGAATAGACTTATTAAGTTTTACAGCTCATAAAATGTATGGACCAAAAGGTGTTGGCGCTTTGTACGTAAGAAGAAAAAATCCAAGAGTAAAAGTAACAGCCCAAATGGATGGTGGTGGACACGAGCGTGGCATGCGCAGTGGAACATTAAATGTGCCAGGCATAGTAGGCATGGGAAAAGCATGTGAAATTTGCCAACAAGATATGGCTAAAGACACTGAACGCCTTATGAAAATGCGTGATAGATTAGAAAATGAACTTTTAGTTTTAGAAGAATCGTATATCAACGGAAACAAAGAACACCGCTTGCCACATGTTACCAATATGAGTTTTAAATATGTCGAAGGTGAAGGTTTGATAATGGGGGTAAAAGATATAGCTGTATCGAGTGGTTCTGCATGCACAAGTGCAAGCTTAGAACCTAGTTATGTATTAAAAGCACTAGGTTTAGATGATGAATTGGCACACTCTTCTTTACGCTTTGGCTTAAGCAGATTTACAACCGATGAGGAAATAGATTTCGCTATTAACCATGTAAAAGAAGCCGTATTAAAATTAAGAGAGATGAGTCCTTTGTGGGAAATGTTTAAAGAAGGTATCGATTTAAAAAGCATACAATGGGCTGAACACTAAAAAAAATTAAATAGTATAATAGACCCCCCAACCCCCTCTCCATTAGAGAGTGAGGCAAAATAAATAATAAAAAATAACATATGGCATATTCAGAAAAAGTAATCGATCACTACAGTAACCCAAGAAATATTGGTACTCTAGATAAAAACAGTAAGCAAGTAGGTACCGGCCTAGTAGGTGCTCCAGAGTGTGGTGATGTAATGCGTTTGCAAATAGAGGTAGATGATGCAACTGGTATAATTACAGATGCGAAGTTTAAAACCTTTGGTTGCGGCAGCGCCATAGCTTCAAGTAGCCTAGCTACCGAGTGGCTTAAAGGTAAAAGTGTAGATGATGCCCTAAAAATAGACAATATGGATATTGTAGAAGAATTAGCTTTACCACCTGTAAAAATACATTGTAGTGTGCTAGCTGAAGATGCTATCAAATCTGCAATAAATGATTATCGTTCTAAAAACGGATTTGCACCAATTGAAGATACCAAAAAACATTATTAGTTGATGGGGATTGTTATTAGTTAATAATGAAATTAAACATTCTCATTTCGACAATCTCAATTAACAGATAAAAAAATAAAAAATCTAACAGTGCAGCAGCAATGTTGCACTTTAAAAAACAATAAACAAAACAATAAATAGTATTATGTCTGCAGGAATAACTATAACAGAAAATGCAACACTTAAAGTACACCACCTGATGAGTGAAGAAAAAATGGGACCAGATTATTTTGTTCGTGTCTCTGTAAAAGGTGGCGGTTGCAGCGGCCTTAGCTACGACCTTGATTTTGATAATGAAATGAAAGAAAGCGATCAAGAATTTATTCATGGTGATATAAAAATAATATGTGACCTTAAAAGCTATTTGTACTTAGCAGGTACCGAACTTGATTTTACCGATGGATTAAATGGTAAAGGTTTTGCCTTTATAAATCCTAATGCCAAACGTACTTGTGGATGTGGCGAAAGTTTTGCGGTGTAGATTTACACTAATATATTTCTCAAGTCAGTTAAATTTATCGGAAAAATAAATGGTTATTTTTATGAAATTTCTAACAAATATTCTTATTTTTCAATAACCAACTCTTGCTTCTCCAAAAGCAATATTAATCCTTACCAATTTAATAAATCTTTAGACATTGCAAACCCCACAGTATGCTTAAACGCATTTGGAATAAGTGTTTTTATGCAAACCAATGTATTTTTAGATTTGGTGGCAGCAAAGGAACCACGTTGAAACTGAATTATAGTATAGGAAGTAGCATTAAAATGAATGGTCTAGTTATTTTTGAACGCGAAGATTTTTCTGGGGCACATTATACTTTTGACACTTCATTTATGGAAGGAAAATATACTTTTAATTTTATAGATGCTGATAAAAAAAAGCTACACAAACTCAATTATTTGCAATGAATTTAAGATTTATAATTTTCCGAAAGACATAAATAGAAATGAAGATTTAGAATTAAATTAAAAAAGGTACTTTACCTTTAGTAAATAAAAAATTAATTTTCAGTAAAAAAATACTGCTATGAATTTCAGTAAATAATTTACGCTTCAAAACGGCATTAAAAACAACAACCTAATGGTTCCAAAATTGGTATTAAAAACATGAAAAACGGAGCAATTAAATTACAATTTTTTAGAAAAATTTAAATATCAACTAAAGAACACGGCAATTTTCTTGGCATGGTTAGGTATACTTATATTCGTCAAATTGTAAAAGGTAATTTGATTGGCAAAAGCCTTAAAACTTTGAATTAAAAATTCAAAAAAAAGGTTAAAATATTGTTATTAACAATATAAAAAAAAGTATTTATTTAGCAGAAAAATTGTACATGCTAAATAAATTAATTCTAATTGTTTTCTTTCATGCTTTTTTAACCCTTGACACCTATGCCCAAGGCCTAAAAATAAAATTAACCGAACACAACTCTAATGTTGAAACAGTTGTATATTCTAGTAATGGTCAATTTTTAGCTACTGGCGATTTGTCTGGTTTAATCAATTTATATACGATTGATTCTTTTGGAAATCCAAATTTTAAACAATCTTTTTCAGGACATTTAGATGCAGTTTTGTCGCTTTGGTTTAGCAAAAACAATAATTATATTGTTAGTTGCGGAAAAGATTTTAGCGCGCGTATTTGGAACATTGATACGCCAGATTTGAACAAAACTTTCAACAATAATGTTGAAGCTGTAAAAAATGCTTTTTTAGATCCTAGTGGAAAATATATTATTACTTGCTGTACCGATGGCACTATAAAAAGTACTAATATTAATGATATTAAAAAAACTAAAATTATATCTGTTGGTAAGCCATTGAATGATGTATTGTTAAGTAATGATAAGAAATTTTACTATGCAACAAAAGGTAGTATTGTATTAAAAATAGATGCCATGACAGGCAAAACTGTAACTGAATTTATAGGCCATAAAGATGCCATAAATGCCTTAGATATATCACCTGATGGCATAACCTTGGTAAGTGCAAGTAGCGACAAGACCATTAAAACATGGGATTTAACATTAGAAAAAGAGATAAAAACATTTTTTGGTTACGAGTGGAAAGTGACAAGTGTGGAGTTTAGTGCAGATGGAAAATATATTTTAGGTGGCTGCAACACCGGTGAAACCAAACTCTTTGAAACTGAAACAGGCAAAGAGGTTGGCAGTTTTAAAGCATTAGGAAAAAATGTAAAAGATGTAGCTTTTAGCGCCAATTCAGAACAAATAGCCATAGCTACAAGCATGGATGTAGAAAAATATGGCGCACTAATTTATAACTCTGGTGTAGAAATAATTGCACCAATAGTACCTTCAAAAAAAACAGGCACTACTACACCAAAATCAACTAAACCTTTGCAAAAAAAATGAGTGAAATAAACAACAGTATAGAATCGAGTAAAGCACCTGAACCGGTAGGCTTATACCCTCATGCTAAAAAAGTAGGGAATTTATTGTTTTTAAGCGGTGTAGGACCTAGAGAAAGAGGTATAAAAAAAATACCTGGTGTAGAGCTTGATGAAAATGGAAATATTACTAGTTATGATATAGCTAACCAATGCCATAGCGTATTTAGAAATATAAAATACATTTTAGAAGAGAGCGGTAGCAGTTGGGACAAGATAATAGATGTTACGGTATTTCTTACCAACATGAAAGATGATTTTAAAATTTACAATCAACTTTGGGCAGAGTATTTTATTGAAAACCCACCTTGCCGTACCACTATTGAAATAAATTGCTTGCCAACGCCTATTGCTATTGAACTGAAAGTGATTGCGACTATATAAAAATAAAATTATCGGGCTTTACCAACAGCTTTTATTTTTAATTTCTCTTTCAAAAAATCACTTGTGTAGCTCTCTTTACATTTAGCTAAATCTTCTGGAATACCTTCAAAAACCAAGTTTCCGCCACCATTTCCACCTTCTTTTCCTAAATCTATTACCCAATCAGCACATTTTATAACATCCATATTGTGTTCTATAATTACTACCGTATGTCCTTTGTCAATTAATGCATTAAAACAGTATAATAATTTTTTAATATCATTGAAATGTAAACCTGTAGTGGGTTCGTCAAATATAAATACGGTATGGCTTTCTTTGCTATTGCCTTTTCCTAAAAAAGTAGCTAATTTTACCCTTTGCGCTTCACCTCCACTTAGGGTATTGCTACTTTGTCCAAGTGCTACATAACCTAAGCCAACACGTTGTAAGGGTTCAATTTTATTAGCAATTAAGTTATTCTCTGCAAAAAATTCCATAGCTTCATCTACCGTTAAATCTAAAATATCTGAAATGCTTTTTCCTTTATAAGTTATCTCCAATATTTCTTCTTTAAAACGCTTGCCTTTGCAAAATTCACATGGCAAAATTAAATCGGCCATAAATTGCATTTCGATAGTTACCTCACCTTCGCCTTTACAATGCTCGCATCGGCCACCATCCACATTAAAAGAAAAATGAGAAGGTTTTAATTTTTGGGCTTTTGAAGCAGGTAATTCTGAGTATAAATCTCTAATACTATCATAAGCTTTTAAATAAGTAATAGGATTACTTCTACTCGATTTCCCAATTGGGTTTTGATCTACCATTTCCACCTGTTTTACCAAATGAAAGTCGCCTAATATTCGCTCGTGATTACCTGTTTTGGTAATGCTAAAATTACCAATCGTTTTTTGTAACGAAGGATAAAAAATATTCTTTACTAAAGTTGTTTTGCCACTGCCACTTACACCGGTAACACAAGTAATAACTTGGAGAGGAAATTTTACATTAATGTTTTTTAAATTATTTTCCCTAGCTCCAATTATTTCGATATAATTTCTCCAAGGTCGTCTTTTAGCAGGTATTTCAATGTTTTCTTGACCGCTCAAATACTTGCCAGTTAAACTCTCTTTGGCTTTTAAAATATCATTATAAGTACCATTAAACACCAAATGGCCACCTTTGGTACCTGCCTCAGGTCCAATATCAATAATCATATCAGCGGCTTTCATCATTTCATCTTCATGCTCTACCACTATCACAGTATTGCCAATGGCTTGAAGCGTCTTTAATACTTCTATCAGTTTTTTTGTGTCGCGTGGATGAAGTCCTATGCTAGGCTCATCTAAAATGTACATACTACCTGTTAAACTGCTCCCTAAAGAAGTGGCTAAATTGATTCGTTGCGATTCTCCTCCACTTAGCGTATTGCTTAATCTATTTAAACCCAAATAACCCAAACCTACATTCTGTAAAAACTTTAATCTATTTTTTATTTCAAGAAAAATTCTGCCTGCTATTTGAGTATCATTTTCATTAAGTATTACATTTGAAAAATAAGCATTGGCTTGCTCTACACTAAACAACATAACCTCTTGTAATGAAATTTTTTGAGGAATAGAAACATTAGGATTAGTAGCCACTAATTTTACATAAGCTGCATCTTTTCTCAACCGCGTTCCTTTGCAGTCGGGACATACAGTACGACCTCTATAACGGCTCAACATTACACGGTATTGTATTTTGTAAGATTGCGTTTCTAGATATTTAAAAAACTCATTTAATCCTTGCACTTTAGGATTTCCTTGCCATAGTAAATCTTTTTCGGCCTCTGTTAAATCATAATAAGCTCTATGAAGCGGAAAGTCTTGTTTAATGGCTTGTTTTATAAAATTATCTTTCCACTCTCCCATGGTTTCACCTTTCCAGGGCTGAACACAGCCTTCAAATATTGACAAACTCTTATCTGGTATTACTAAATCTTCATCTATTCCAATTACTTGTCCATAACCTTCGCACGTTTTGCAAGCACCAATAGGATTATTAAAACTTAAGAAAT
The DNA here is from genome assembly GCA_013205405.1 of Bacteroidota bacterium. Classification (GTDB taxonomy): domain Bacteria; phylum Bacteroidota; class Bacteroidia; order NS11-12g; family UBA955; genus JABMMZ01. The sequence continues at coordinate 14,210 of JABMMZ010000064.1, forward strand.
CTTGTGTTGGAATTTCAAATGAGATACCATCTAATTCAAATTTATTAGAATACTCCGTTAAAATCTCTTGAATGCTTAAAAAGCAAGTTCCTTGCCCTTCCCAAAAAGCACTTTCAATAGAATCTGCTGCTCGGCTTAGTAAATCTTCATCGTTACTATCGGCTACTATTCTGTCTACAACTAAAAATATAGATTTACTTTTTAAATCCTTTTTAACATCAATATCACTCAGTTTTTTAATTTCGTTATACACTAAAATTCTAGCAAAACCTTGTTGGATATATTTATCTAAAGTTTCTTTTTCCTTGCCTTTTGCAAACTCTATTTTACTTAAAATTAAAACTGACTCATCGTTCGGTACTTTTTGTATCACACTTACTACATCGCCAACCGTTTGCCGCTTTACTTCCTTTCCACTAATGGGAGATATTGTTTTACCAATCCTCGAAAATAATAACTTTAAATAATCATAAATTTCTGTGCTAGTAGAAACTGTGCTACGAGGATTTCGTGTGTTTACTTTTTGTTCTATTGCAATGGCTGGGGCAAGGCCTTCAATAAAATCGACTTCAGGCTTATTCATTCGTCCTAAAAATTGTCGGGCGTAGCTACTTAAACTTTCTACATAGCGTCTTTGCCCTTCAGCAAACAAGGTATCAAACACCAAACTACTTTTACCACTACCCGAAACACCTGTAACCACAGTAAAACTTCCTGACGGAATTTCTACATTAATATTTTTTAAATTATGAACGCGCGCGCCTTTTATGATGATATTTTTATACTTAGCCACCTTTTAGAAATAACGTGCAAAGTTAACGTAATGTTTTGCTGAAAAATTATTTTTTAGAAAGAAAATTATACTAAGTTAACTTCATAGCAAAATGCTCAATTCCAGCCTCTGCAAATTGAGGTCCGTAAGCTTCAAAACCTTGCTTTTCATAGAATGGTAAGGCATGTAATTGAGCATGCATCATCACTTTATTGGCTAATGGAACATCATTTAAAACTGCTTTTACCAAAGCCTCACCTATACCTTTACCTCTGTAACTTTCTAAAACGGCAAATCTTTCTAACTTTATAATCCCTTTTTCTTTGAAACGCCATCTGGCTGTACCACAAGGTTCATCATTCAAAAAAGCTAAAAAATGAGTAGATAATTCATCTTCATCATCATATTCTTCAGAAGCATCTACTTGCTGTTCAATTACAAATACTTGGTTTCTGATTTTAAAAGCCAATTCTTTTTCTTGATTCGTTTTTATTTTAACAACCGAAATATTCATAATGCAATTTTAAGTAAATTTTATTTAAAAAAATTGAAAATATTATTGTTAAAAGGAAATTTATTATTTCTCTAATCGACATTAGTTTAAAAAAATTTTATTCCCCAATATTTCTTTAGTAATTTCGCAGCATAAATTTCTATAAAATATAAATAAAATGACTGTATCAACAACAGATTTTCGTATTGAAAAAGATACCATGGGCGAGGTAAAAGTGCCTGCTAATGTATATTGGGGCGCACAAACACAACGTTCGGTTTTAAATTTTAAGATTGGCAATCAGCGCATGCCTATTGAAATAATTAGAGCCTTTGCCGTATTAAAAAAAGCTGCAGCTATTACCAATAATAAGTTGGGTGTGCTTTCGCTTACCAAATGCGATTTAATATGTAATGTATGTGATGAAATATTGGAAGGTAAGCTTGACGACCAATTTCCATTAGTAATATGGCAAACTGGTAGCGGTACCCAAAGCAATATGAATGTAAACGAAGTAATAGCTAACCGTGGTCATGTAATGCAAGGCGGTAGCTTATTAGACGAAGTAAAGGTATTGCACCCCAATGATGATGTTAATAAATCTCAAAGCAGTAATGATACTTTCCCTACAGCTATGAGTATTGCTGTATACCAGCAAGTAATAGATTATACCATCCCCGGTATTCAGGCTTTAAAAACAACTTTAAAACACAAAGCAAGAGAATTTAACCATGTAATTAAAATAGGCAGAACCCATTTTATGGATGCTACCCCCTTAACACTAGGACAAGAGTTTAGTGGCTATGTGCAACAATTAATAAATGGCTTGGATTGTATCAATAGAAGTCTCATTCCTGCTAGCGAAATAGCCTTAGGTGGCACCGCTGTTGGTACAGGTATCAATACGCCTAAAGGTTATTCAGAATTAGTAGCCAAAACAATTGCAGAGCTTTCGGGTTTGCCTTTTATATCAGCACCTAATAAATTTGAAGCCTTAGCAGCCCACGATGCCATGGTAGAAGTGCATAGTGCCTTAAAAAGAGTAGCAGTTAGCTTAATGAAAATTGGCAATGATGTAAGAATGTTGAGCAGTGGACCGCGCAGTGGTATTGGCGAAATAATTATACCAGACAATGAGCCAGGTAGTAGCATAATGCCCGGCAAGGTTAATCCAACCCAGTGCGAAGCTTTAACGATGGTGTGCGCACAGGTAATGGGCAATGATGTGGCTGTAACTATAGGCGCTAGTAATGGTCATTTCGAATTAAATGTTTTCAAACCACTAATTGCAGCTAATGTATTGCAATCAGCGCGTTTGTTAGGAGAAGCTTCTTTAAGTTTTGATAGTAATTGTGCACAAGGTATTGAGCCTAATTATGCTGAAATAAAAAATAAACTAGACAATAGTTTGATGTTAGTTACCGCTTTAAATACCCACATTGGATATGAAAATGCGGCTAAAATTGCTAAAAAAGCGCATAAAGAAAATTTAACTTTACGCCAAGCAGCTATTGCTTTAGAATTATTAACCAATGAGCAGTTTGATGAATGGGTAAAACCTGAAAGCATGATAGGCGACCCAACAATAGGAATGTTATAGAATACGCTGGGTTATTTGTATTTTTTCTTAACGTATTTCGTTAGAATATACATATCCTTTTTCCATTTATCAAAATGATTGAATGAATTAAACATAAAATCAATCATTTCAAGTTCATCTTTAGGAGCTCTTTTATTGGTTGCTATAAATTTAGTTTCGACATTGTCTATGTATAACTTAAAATCGAGCATACATTCAAACCAATTTCTAAATATGGCATAGTTGGTATTTGTAGATCCAATAGCGTAGGTTCTTCTGCTTCTAGGGAATCGCATACCACAAAGATTATAATGTGTGGTAGAAAGCCAACTGTAGTGACCATTATTTCCACTTTCTTCTATTTTTATGGCTAAAAATAAATGATGCCATTTGCCGAAATATTTTTTAGCAACTTGGTCTAATCTGGCAACATCAGGTACTTTTTTTAAGTCTAAACCTTTTAAAACGTCTGTAGTATCTAGCGGTAAAACTGCAGAGTCATTTGTATTTAAAATGCCTGCCACAAGGGTATTTGCAGTTAAAAAAAACGTTATGAAAATGACTTTTATACTCAAAATTATAAATCAAAGATAGAGGAGTTTAGTTTGAGGTTTTCCACAGTGTTTAGTCATTTTGTCCAAAAAGCAGTTTTTTATACAAAAATTTGCTATATTTGACGTACTAATTTGTAAAAAATGTTTTTAAGAAAAAGGCTAGTAATAATTTCTTTTCTGTTTTATTGTTTTATTGTAAATTTAAATGCTCAAAGCTTTACTGTTTCAGGATTTATTATGGATAATGCTTCAGGTGAAGTGTTAATAGGGGCTTATGTATTTTGCCCACAAACATGCGCTGGAACCATCACTAACAATTATGGATATTACGCTTTAAGTATGCCTATAGGCACCAAAAACTTAATGTTTATTAATGAAGGTTATTTTGCACAAATAGATACCACGCGAATTAATAGGAAAAAACAAGTTGATATTTATTTGAATAAAATGGATGAAGATGATGTACAAATAAATCCTTTTGAGAATAAAATAATACCCAAAGTAGAGCCAGAAAATGACTCAGTAGAAAGTATCCCTAAGTTAAATATTAAAAACAATGCGTATGTAGAAAATTTAATAAAATTAGCATTAGAGCGCAATACTAAAATTATAGATAGGGTGCAGAATGGGATTTTAGAAGTGCCAGGTTTTCAGATAACAAAAATGCCATCTTTGCTAGGCGAAGTAGATGTAGTAAGAGCTTTAAAGTTTCTACCAGGTGTAATGCCAGGAACTGAACTTACCAATGGACTTTATGTAAGAGGAGGCGGGCAAGATCAAAATTTGGTATTATTAGATGGTGTGCCTGTTTATAATATGAACCACATAGCAGGCTTTTATTCTGTTTTAAATTCTGATGGTATCAATAAAATAAGCTTAACAAAAAGTGGTTTTAGTGCTAAGCATGGCGGACGTTTATCAGCTATTACAGATGTGGTAATGAAAGAAGGAAACTCAAAAGAAATATCAGGCATATACTCATACAGTCCTTTGATGTTAAGACTTGAATTAGAAGGCCCACTTAGCAGAAATGGTAAAACTACATTTGCTTTTTCAGGAAGACGCTCCTATTTAGATTTATTAATCAGACCATTTCTTAACGATTCTAATAAGTTGTGGTACACATTGTATGATTTTAATGCAAAAGTATGTCATAGTTTTAATGAAAAAAGTAAATTATTTTTTAGCGTTTATACTGGCAGAGACAGGTTTTACACTTTAACTTCAGAAACGAGAACAACTAGCACCGCTAAATTTCAAAGCAGAGATGCTTTTGATTTAAACTGGGGAAATATCACAGCATCTGCTAGATGGAATAAGGTAGTCAATCAAAAAATGTTTTCAAGCTTGAGTTTAAGTTTAACTAAGTATAGAAATAATTTTGGATGGGACAATACAAGTTCAAAAGATTCAGGTACTGGTATATCTACTTCTAATTTTAAATATTCTTATAAAAATGTGATTAGAGATATGCTCTTAAAATGGGAATTTGACCATACAGCCAATAAAAATCATACTTTGCATTTTGGGGTAAATTCAAGTATTAGAGGTTTTTTTCCGGGAACGGTACGCCAATTGGTAAAACAAAATGGCAAAATTACTAATGATAATATTAATGGAGAACAAAAGGCATTATTAGGCATAGAAAGTGCCTTGTATTTAGAGGATGAAATACGTGTTCAAAATGATTTTAAAATGTTAGTAGGGTCTCGTTTAGTACATTATACTTATAGCGGATCTAATTTTATTTTTATAGAGCCACGCTTTTCGTTTAATGCCAGAATTGACAATGATTATGCCATAAAAGGCAGTTATTCAATGATGAATCAAAGCTTGCATTTAATTGCAGATAATACTAGTATCGATTTGTTTCCTACAGATAGATGGTTGCCTGCAACAAGTAAAATAGGGCCACAAAGAGCCCAACAAATTACCTTAGGAATAACTAAACCTTATATAGATAATTATGAATTTGCTGTAGAAGGTTATTATAAATGGATGAGCAAAGTAGTAGAAGTTAAAGAAGGGGCTACATTTGGACTCACAGAAAAAAATTGGGAAGATAAACTTGTAATGGGACAAGGATGGTGTTACGGTATTGAAACCTTCTTACACAAACGCAAAGGTGATTTAACAGGATGGATGAGTTATTCTCTATCTTGGGCGGAGCGCAAAACACCAGGTGTTAATAGAGATGAAAAATATTATTTTCAATTTGATAGAAGACATTATGTAAACATTGTAGCACAGCAAAAAATTGATGATAGAAACGCTATATCAGTCAATATGGTTTTCTCTACGGGTAATGTTCAAAGTGTACCTACTGGCAAATTTTTAGATATTAATGGCAATGTAGTTTATGATTATCCTTATAAAAATAATTACAGACTTGCCAATACCTTTAGAATAGATGTTGGTCTAACATGCAAAAGAAACAAATTTTTATTGGGCTACGAAAGTGGTTACAATATTTCAGTTTATAATCTTTTATTTAGGAATAATCCCGCTTACGTATACATAGATAATAATTCAGGGGGAGCGCCTAGGGCTTACCAACAAGGTTTCTTAGGCTTTATACCAGGCATATCTTACTATACCAAATTTTAAAAAAGAAGAAAAAAATAATGAAAAATAAAATTCAATATATAATATTAATTTTAATATTAATTTTAGCTTCTTGTAGAAAAGAAATAGATTTAAATTTGCCAGATTACGAATCAAAAATTGTAATTAATGGAGAGTTAAGCACCGAGGATAATATAAAAGTTCAAATCAGTCAAAGTTTGAATAGTTTGAATAGCGATTCAACCTATTTGTTGCAAAATGCTACTGTAAAATTATTTGAGGATGGAAATGCTATTGGTAATCTAACATACAATCAACTGTATTATACATTTCCTTACAAACCTAAGTCAGGTAAAACCTATAAAATAGAAGCAAGCAATAGTGGACTTCCTGCCGCTTTTTCTAAAACTATAATTCCAAGTCAAATAGGATGTGTATCTTCTTACCAACCGAATGTGGGTTTTGATAAAGATGGCTTTCCTTTTGGACAATTAAGTGTTAAAATTACAGATAATGGAGCAGTTAAAAATTATTTCCAATTTAGTATTCGGTATTATGATTCTTCAATTCAATTATGGGATAGTTATATAATCAATTCTGAAGACCCCGTTTTTGTTAATAACAGAAAAAAAAATGATGGCTCTTATTTGTTTAGCGATGCTTCATTTAGTGGTCAATCTAAGTTGTTGAAGTTTGATATTCCAACAGGTTTAACACAATCCAATGTTACTTTTGAGGTTACAATCAAAACATTTATTGAAGAGTATTATCGCTACTTAGAACAGATTATTGATTTTAAAGAAAATGGATTTAACAATAGCGAACCGGTAATTATTAAAAGTAATGTCACCAATGGTTTAGGTATGGTTGGCGGTATATACAATATCAGAGATACCGTTTATTCTAAATAAAATAAGTAGTCTTCTAATTATTAATTTTTATATCTTAAATATTAATTTTAATATTGTTAGAATATGAAATTAACTTTTTGGGGAGCGTCACGCTCGGTTACAGAAAGTAAACATATACTAACTAACGATAGTGGTAAAAATATTTTGTTAGATTGTGGTCTGTTTAAAGGCATGGGCGAGGATACAGAAACTTTAAATAAAAACTGGGGTTTTAATCCTGAAGAAATAGATTACGTTACTCTTTCGCATGCACATATCGACCATACAGGTTTATTGCCCAAATTGGTTAAAGATGGATTTAAAGGCAAAATATATGCAACGGCCGCAACTGTAGATTTATGTGAAATCATGTTAATGGACAGCGCATTGCGATTATATCAAAATGTTGGAATACTTAAACTGTCAAGATATTTCTAAAGTTAAAAAAATAATATTGGTACATGGCGAATACGATACCCAATTAGAATGGGCCGAAAAGTTAGAAAATGCAGGATTTAAAGATATTATTCCTGAAATGGGTGATGAGTTGGAGTTGGAATAAAAACTAATTGTCATGTTAAAATGTTTATATTCGAAATATGAAATTCAATAAACCAACCATTCTTTTTTTAATATTAGGATCATTTTTTATTACCAATGCTTTGGTAGCTGAATTTATTGGTGTTAAAATTTTTTCATTTGAAAATAGTATAGGGTTCAAAAAATTTGATTGGAATATTTTAGGATTCGAACATTTGAGTTTAGAGTTAACTTGTGGTGTGCTTCTATGGCCAGTAGTAATTATAATGACAGATATTATAAATGAATATTACGGTAAAAAAGGGATTAAAATATTAAGTTATATAGCCGCGGCCATGATATCTTTTGCATTCTTAGCGGTATTTACAGCTATGCATACTTCGCCTGCCGAATGGTGGGTGAGTAGTGGCTCAGAAAAGAATATTTCTAATATGCAAAACGCTTATACAGCTATATTTGGTCAAGGTTTATGGATAATTATTGGTTCTTTATTTGCTTTTTTAGTAGGGCAAATTATTGATGTAATAGTATTTCATTGGTTGAAGAAAAAATCGGGAGAAAAAAACTTGTGGCTGCGCAGCACAGGATCAACATTGGTATCGCAACTTATAGATAGTTTTATTGTATTGTTTATAGCTTTTTATATAGGCAATAATTGGACCTTAGAACAAGTATTGGCTATATGCACAGTGAATTACATTTATAAATTTTCTGTTGCAGTTTTGCTTACACCTTTCTTGTACTTAATTCATTATGCTATTGATAATTATTTGGGAAAGGACTTAGCTGCTAAAATGCTAAAACATGCAGCAGGAGAAGAGTAAAAAATAGTTTTTATCCTTTTACCCTCCTTTTTATCTAATATATTTGCAAGCTGTACAATAAAAAACCTACTTTTGAGTTTTAATAAAATGCGCTCTTCATTGCTTGGAAGCTAAATATTTAAATTAATAACAAAAAAACAATTCAACAATTAACGAATAACAATAAGATTCTGAATAAATGAGTGCATTTTTCAGAATGACGTCATCGATATAACAATAATACAATAATAATTAACATAATAACAAATAACAAAAATACATGAGTGATAAAATAAAAATACTTTGGGCCGATGATGAAATTGATTTATTAAAGCCGCATATAATCTTTTTAGAGCAAAAAGGCTATGAAATAATTGCTGTAAATAATGGCAACTCCGCTATTTCAAAAGCCATTTCAGAAAATCCTGATTTAGTATTTTTAGATGAAAATATGCCAGGTATTAGTG
>JABMMZ010000010.1 GCA_013205405.1 Bacteroidota bacterium
ATACCATATAGTATTACTCGATAAATCGGTATTATTATCAATTTGGCTCAAATTGATCGCATCGTAATACAAAGTTCCAAGTGCTGGCAACGATGTTATACGTGAAATAGGAATATCATATAAATAATTTATTGGCAATATTATTTCAGTCATACTTTTGGCACTATTAAACAAGATTATGATGATGCTAGCATTACTTTTTTTACATGGTTAAAATATATTGGCTTTGAGTATTTTAGTTTGTATTGGATAGTTATAATACCATTGCTTTTACTACCTATTGGATTACTTATTTATAAAATTGTTAAAAACAAGAAAATCACATTTCAACAATTACTATTTGTGAGTGGCTTATTTGTAATTATTCTAGTAAGCATTTCCACCAAAAGAATGTGGCCACAATATTTATATTTTGGCTGGGTTCTGTTTTTCTTTGGTTTATGCAGTATAGAATTAAAGAAATTACAATATACCATTACCATAACATTCTTATTATTAGGTGTCGGAGAATTAAAAACAGTGCTTAATCACACAAAATATTTAATAGACAGAGAGAACGATATAGCATTTCAATCAACTAAGCAAAATAGTACGAAAATTCTGAAGCATTTAGTAAATGGCATCAATTCATCGCCTATTTTTATTGATGTTTCAGCTTACTTGCCTAATAGTTTATTTATTAAACATTGTCGCTATCAACCATTTGAAAGCGATAAAAAACCAACTGACATTTGCATAGAACAGATTAATAATTTTGGAGATCAATTATACAAAAATGCCAATAGTATTGTTTTTTTTAATAGTAATCCTAAAACAAGAGTATTAGCAAAAAATACCATAATTATGGAAGACGAAAAAAATGCATTACTAACCTTTAATACTAATGTTCCAAAAGTTTTTTACATGGATACTGCTTTTGGTGAAATAGAAGTGTATAAAAGGGTAATAAAATAATTATAGATTACCTATCCTAAAAGATTAATAGGACTTTTTTTTATAGGTCATTTTACCATTATATGAATCTTTATACTTTATTGAATATGAATAAATACCTTGAGGCACTATTCTTCCAATGGTATCTAATCCATTCCAGCCTTCAGATGATTTTTTAAACAAAGTTAAAAAGTAAGCCGTAATTTACTTATTATTTCTGAAAATAACAAACACAGAAATTACTGCAATAAATATTAATAGTGAACCTAAAAGCATAGGCGCTCCAGGTAATTCAATTATAGCATTTTTGCCTGTGCAGATAGCAAATAAATTATTCATTAATAAAGGGCCGATAATAGCAGAAATACTCATAATACCTGCTATAGCACCGCTAAGTTTTCCTTGCTCATTAGCAGGAATACTCAACGACATTTGACCTTGTAATGCTGGCCCAGAAATACCACCCATAGTGTACACAATTGTAAAGGCAAACATCATCCAAGATTGATTGGCAAGTGCAAATAACAGCATACCAATAAAGTAAAAAACAAAGCCAATAAAAATGGATTTTTCATTGCCTAGTTTTGGAATGATAATTCTAATTAAGCCACCTTGAACTATGGCAATCATAACACCTACTACTCCTAACGAAAAGCCTATCATTTGTTCATCCCAATTAAATTTGTATTTCGTATAAAAAGCCCAATTAGACTGCACCGCATGCGATGCAAGATAAAGCAATAAGGTTGGCACCATAAGTTTTAAAACTAATGGATATTTTTTTAAATGCAATAAAGCACCCAATGGATTAGCCCTTTTCCAATCAAAATTTGTGCGATTTTTTAAGATTAAACTTTCTGGTAAATAAAAGTAACACAAAAGCGCATTGACTAAAGATAAACAAGCTGCTATCCAAAATGGCGCTCTTTGTCCCCATGTAGAAGTCAATCCTCCTATCACAGGACCTAGAATAAAACCAAGTCCAAATGCCACGCCTATTAATCCAAAGTTTTGAGAGCGTTTTTCTGGTGTACTAATATCTGCAATATAAGCCGAAGCCGTAGTAAAACTAGCACCACAAATACCAGCAATTATCCTACCCACAAATAGTAAAGCAATACTTGGTGCTAATGCATGAAAAATATAATCTAATCCAAGTCCAACTAATGCAATTAATAAAACTGGTCGCCTGCCAAATTTATCACTTAATGAACCTATAAACGGTGAAAGTAAGAACTGTGGAAATGCAAAAGCAAAAATTAACCAACTGCCAATGGAAGATGCCTCTGAAAGTGAATAATTGCCCAATGTTTCTAATAGTTTTGGTATTATTGGAATAATAATACCTATGCCTATCACGTCAATCAATAAGGTAATAAAAATTAAAATTAAAGGTTTTTTATCAGGTTTTAACATAAATTTAGATTGCGAAACTACATATTAATAATGTTCAGTTCAATTAATATTTTAAAAACAATAAGTAATATCTTTGCCACAGTTATTAAATGATAAAGAAAGAAGATTTAAGAATTGTTTTTTTTGGTACGCCACAATTTGCAGTGGAATCCTTAAGACTTATAATTGAAAATAATTATAATGTCGTTGCCGTTATTACAGCTCCCGATAAACCTGCCGGACGTGGCTATCAACTTCGAATGTCGGCAGTAAAACAATTTGCACTTAATCAACAAATTCCTGTTTTACAACCCACCAACTTAAAATCTGATGAATTTATTAACGACTTGAAAAATTATCAAGCCCAGTTACAAATAGTAATTGCCTTTCGAATATTGCCACTAGTTGTTTGGAATATGCCGCCACTTGGAACATTTAATTTACATGCTAGTTATTTACCTAATTATAGAGGTGCAGCACCTATCAATTGGGCTGTTATAAATGGAGAAAAGGAAACAGGGGTTACAACTTTTTTTCTTAAACACGAAATAGATACAGGGAGTATAATTCTGCAAGAAAAAACAGAGATATTACCAAATGAAAATGCTGGTATATTGCATGATAAACTGATGATTCAGGGTGCAGATTTGGTTGTTAAATCCTTAAATAAAATTTTAGAAGAAGATTATTCCTTACAACCGCAAATGGAGGGAGAGTTTCCTCATGCGCGTAAGATATTTACAGAGCAATGTAAAATTGATTGGAATAATAAGGCAGTCCAAGTACACAATTTAATTAGAGGTTTAAGTCCTTATCCAGCAGCATTTACAAGCTATAACGATAAGAGTTTAAAAATATTTGATACAGAAATGACTTCAGAAATTATCTCGAATACAGGAAGTTTTGAAATAAGAAATAAAAATGAATTTCTGGTAAATTGCGCTGACTACAAATTAAAAATAATAAGTCTTCAACCAGAAGGTAAAAAACGAATGTCAGCTATAGATTTTTTAAATGGTCTTAGAAATTAAAATTAGCATTATTCTTTAACCAGTGCTTCAATAGTTTCTAGCGTTTTGTCCGAAAACCAATCAATTCCTTCTACTCTAACATCCACAGTTTTACCTTTTTTATCAATTAAAAATGTAGTTGGAAAACGCTTGATATCTATACTTTTGAGTGCCTTAGATGAATTGTAGAAATCTAATGGCGATTTAAATCGCGTCTTAAAAGCGGTAATTTTTTCAATGGGCTCATCGCTTACCATTAAAATAATCAAACTATCCCCAAAACGCTCTTTTAATTTCAACAATTCTGGCTGTTCTTTTACACAATCGCCACACCAAGTCTGAAAATAACTCACTATAAATACTTTATTTTTAAGCAAAATGCCATCAAATTTCTGGTTTTGCAAATCTGTAAGTTCAGTTTTTAAAAGCGGTGATTTAGGTTTTCTCATTTGGGTTGCTATAAAATAGGTTAAAATTAATGCAAGGATAAGGGATACTAAAATATTAGTTTTAATTTTCATTGCTACAAATATAATGCCTATTGTATTTATTAAATTAAGTCCTGATTAATTAATATTTGCTCATTACGCAAATTTTGGCTTTGCAAAATTACACGGTACAATTTCCAGGACCGCAGCGGAATAATCTGAATTCATTGAGATTATGAACTTTATTCATTCAGTTTAGTGGAGTATTTTTTTAAAGCAAATAAGTTCAGAAATATTCTCATGAAAAGAAGTATAGTAATGACACTTTGATTTTGACTTTCATTTAATCCGAATTCACATTAAAGGTTTCCAAACTTGGGTATTAGGTATTAATTTAAAACTTCATTTCGTTTCTCTTATTATTTTGCTTACCTTTGCACGCTTTTTTTCAGGAGAATAAGAAGTAAAATATATGCAACCAATCAGAAATATTGCCATCATTGCGCACGTAGATCACGGGAAAACCACCCTAGTTGATAAAATCCTTCATTTTTGCAATTTATTCAGGGAGAATGAAGTCCAAGGAGATTTGATTTTAGACAGCAACGATCTAGAAAGAGAAAGAGGAATCACCATTTTCTCTAAAAATGTATCTGTTCAATATAAAGGTGTTAAAATTAATATAATTGATACACCTGGTCACGCAGATTTTGGTGGAGAAGTAGAACGTGTTTTAAAAATGGCAGATGGTGTATTGCTTTTAGTGGATGCATTCGAAGGGCCAATGCCACAAACAAGATTTGTTTTAAAGAAGGCTTTGGAGCTGGGATTGAAGCCAATTGTAGTTGTTAACAAGATTGATAAACCATATGCTCGAGTTGATTATGTCTTGAAAAAAACAGAAAGTTTATTTTTAGAGCTGGCTACGATTGAAGATCAACTTGAATTTCCTGTTATTTACGCGGTAGGCAGAAAGGGAAGGGTTTATAATGCCCTGCCAGAAGATTTCAGCACTCCAGCAACGGTTGATCCTTTACTGGAAAAGATTCTTGCTCATGTTCCTGGACCAAAAACGGATGACCAAAAATCGTTTAAAATGGTTGTTTCCGCTCTCGACTACGACTCTCATCTTGGAAGAATGTCTATCGGTAAAATTCATCAAGGGGTGGTAAAAACTGGCAAGAAACTAATCTTAACAGGTGATCCAACCAAAATATATAAAGCAGACAAGATATTAATTTCTCAAGGTCTTGGAAAAGTTGCTGTAGCTGAAGTTGGTTCCGGTGATATCGTAACTATTGCTGGTATCTTTGAATCAAAAATTGGCGAGACTATCTCTGAGCC
>JABMMZ010000011.1 GCA_013205405.1 Bacteroidota bacterium
AAATAAACCCTGAAACAGTTAAAAGAATAATTATAAAACTACTCAATGCTATTAACTTGCTTTTATTGATTTTCTTGTTCATCATATTTCAATTCTTACAATATCTGCACCAATTTTATTTAAGCGTGCATCTATGTTTTGATATCCTCTATCAATTTGTTCAATATTTTTAATTGTACTTTCGCCATTAGCACTCATAGCGGCTATTAACATGGCTACGCCAGCTCGAATATCAGGCGAACTCATTGTTATACCTTTTAAAGGAATTTTTTTATCCAATCCCATAATATTGACTCTATGCGGGTCACACAAAATAATTTTGGCACCCATATCTATTAAATTATCAACGAAGAAAAGACGACTTTCAAACATTTTTTGATGAATTAAAACATTGCCTCTGGCCTGTGTTGCAGTAACTAAAATAATACTAATTAAATCAGGAGTAAAGCCAGGCCAAGGTGCATCAGATATTGTTAAAATACTCCCATCTATAAAGGTGTCAATTTGATAATTTTTTTGTGACGGAATAAAAATATCATCTCCGTTAAATTCCATTTGGATACCTAAGCGTTTAAAAATATCTGGAATAACTCCTAATTCGGGTATATGACAATTCTTGATAGTAATTTCACTTTCTGTCATAGCAGCTAAACCAATAAAACTGCCAATTTCTATCATATCTGGTAGCATTGTATGGGTGGTCCCTCCTAAGTTTTCTACACCATTTATGGTTAAAAGATTGCTGCCTATACCAGAAATATTTGCACCCATTCGGTTCAACATTTTGCAAAGCTGCTGCAAATAAGGCTCACATGCTGCATTGTAAATGGTAGTTGTACCGTGAGCTAAGGAAGCTGCCATCACAATATTGGCTGTGCCTGTTACTGAGGCCTCATCTAAAAGCATGTAAGCTCCTTTTAATTTTCCATTTTCTGTAGATACCTTATAAAATTGTTCATCAGCCAAATATTCAAACTTGGCACCTAATTTCATAAAACCTATAAAATGTGTATCTAATCGTCTGCGGCCTATTTTATCGCCACCAGGGCTAGGAATATAACCTTTTCCAAAGCGTGCTAATAAAGGACCAATTATCATAATTGAACCTCTTAAGCCAGCACCTTTTTGCTTGAATTCTGCTGAATTCAAAAATTCCAAATTAATATTGTCTGCTTTAAAAGAATAAGTATCTTCGGTAATTTTCTTAACGGTAACACCTAAATCTGCTAAAAGTTCTATTAATTTTAGTACATCTCTAATTGCAGGTATATTATGAATTACAATTTCTTCGGGTGTGAGGAGAACTGCTGATAATATTTGTAAGGCCTCGTTTTTAGCCCCTTGAGGTATTATTTCTCCATTTAATTTTTTGCCGCCAGTTACTTTAAATATTGACATCAGTTTCTTTATTTTTTGTAATTATTTTTTTTGTTTTTGTTGTAAAACTTTTTGTTGTTGGTATTATTAGAACCGCTGTTGGAATTATTATTTGGTGTAAAGAATTTTTTTCTTCTTTGTTCTAAGGTTATCTCCAAAGCTTCAGGATTAACATTCATTTTTTTACCTGATATTAATTCTAAATGATCTGCTAATTGATTGTTTGATAAATTTTCATTATTCCAGTTTCTTGAAGAATTGCTCATAAAGGAAGCTAATAAATTCAAGAATTCATTTTTAATCTCAGATTCCTCCATTTGGGCAGCTTTATTTACCATATACTGTAAATTGCGACCATAAAATCTAAATCTAATAGGCTGTGTTGAATAGGGTATTTTTTCAGGTTTTTTTACCAATTCATTTTTTTCTGGTGGAGGAAATGGGCTTTCAACATCTAGCTGAAAATCGGATATGATATACAAATGATCCCATAGTTTTTGTTTGTAATCGGCTTGTTCTTTCACGTATGGATTTAAAGTTTCCATAACACTGATAAGCGCTTCAGCCATTTTAGTTCGTTTGTATTTATCTTCAATTGTTAAGGCATGTTCTACCATATTTTGAAGGGACCTGCCATATTCTGAAATAATAAGTTTTTGAGATTGTGTATTGTAATTAAATAATTGAGACATATTTTAAATTGGTCAAAGGTAATTAAAAATTATTAGGTATAAAAAAACCCGCTAAAAATTTTAGCGGGTTTGAAATTAATTTAATTTAATGTTATTTAAATTGTTTAGGCTCTTTATTTCTAGGCTCTAAAGTAATTGTGTGCTTTTTACCATCGGCAGCAATTGTTTGCAATTGAACTTTTTTGTTTCTTAATTCCAATATTTCGCAACTTAAACCTTGGTTTACATTAGACCCAGAAACGTCTGTTGTTTTAACTCCAGAGAATTGGATTCTATTATGTCTATGTTCGAAAGACCATTTACCTCCACTACCAACTATCGAATAGATGATATTTTTGTGATAATCATACAATTTTTCAGAAATATTAGATGAAGCATTTGCTAATAACATTTTTCCTCCATTTTTATCACTGTAGGCCTTAGTATAATTTAGGTTCATATTATAATTACCTGTTCTCATAATAGTCCATACTAATTCTAAAGAATCTCCATAAGAGAAACTTTTTTTAATAGAATCTTTTTCAGTACCATCAATTTTATAACTTGTTACAGTCCACTCGTTTGAAATTCTGTCTCTTTTTGCAACAAAAGAAATTCCAACACCTTCTTCATATTTACATGCTGTAAGAGCTGTTGCTGTTATTGAAGCGAAGAGGAATAATTTTTTAAAGTTTTTCATTTATCTTTATCTTTTTTAAATATTCGACAAATATAAGGTCTTATTTAATTAATTTCCAAACTGTTTTTAAAATATTAATTAAAAATAAAATAATACTTTAATAATGCCATTATAATTGTCCGTATCCAATGATATCGAATTAGATTTAGGGTTTACAGTTGTTTTTTTAGTAATTAAAGTTGTAGTGTTTTTATCGTAATTTTCTATTGTATTTTCAGCTGAACTTCTAAAAATAAAGGAGGCGCCATAACCTAACTCTCCTCCAATAGAAATTTTAGGGGCAATAAAATACTCAATTCCAACAAATCCTCTTAGGCCAATTGTAAAATTTGAAGCACTATTAATTAAAGTAGTTCTCACTTTACCTGAATCTTCATTTTCTATTTTATTACCAAAAGTATATTTGCTATCAAAACCTGAAGTATTGTTAATAAATGCCTCACAACCATAAATACCTTGAAGACGGGTAGCTCCTTTTCTTTTCTCAATACCAAAACCTAATCCAATTGTATTATTTTTTGTTTTCTGAACATCTACAACTGTTGAATTTACTAAAGCGCCTGATGTTTTATCAACTACATTACTTTTTATGGTATTCGAATTTAAGCCTAATCTAAAATAAACTCTGTAGGCTGTATTATTAGATTTCATATATTTAAAAAATAAATTTTGATTGGGTGTTGCAAAAGTTGGACTAGGTGAAGAATTATTTCCACTTCCATTAAACATGTTTCCGAAATAATTAAAAACAGGATTGGCCCCAAAGCCAATTGCATATTCACCTATTTGAGGCAGAATGGCAATTCCTCTTCTATTTTTTAATATTTGCTGACTAGACTGTGATGTTGCCTCAAAGGCAATAAATATAAAACTTGCTATTAATATTAGTTTTTTCATATGGGTGCAAAAATATAGAATTTACTTTTAATTCAATATCATAAGTTTTGCAAATTTTAAAACCAAAGTTTTTTCACCTACTTGGTTAAATGCAATTACCGCTTTCCTATTTTCTCCAATATCTAACATGTTAATTACTGTTCCTTTGCCAAATCGTTGATGCTCAACTTCGTTACCTTCGGCTAAATTTAAAGTATCACTTACTGCAAAGTTTGCAGAAATTTGAATATTGACAATTGGTTTCGTCATCATTTTTCCGCCCACATTCATGCCATATCCTTTGCCAAATCCTGTATCTTCTTTTTTTAAAAATTGCCTATCCGAATGGCTTCCTTGATTTAAATTAGGTGGCAATAAAATATCTAGGTACTTTTTATCTATTTCATCTAAAAATCTACTAGGTTCGCAGTTTATCAAATTACCATATTTAAAACGAGAAGTGGCAAATGATAAATTTAATTTTTCCTCGGCACGGGTTACGGCTACATAAAACAATCTGCGTTCTTCTTCCAAATCTTGCCTGCTATTTAAGCTCATTTGTCCTGGAAATAAATTTTCTTCTAACCCCACCACATATACATGTTTAAACTCTAAACCTTTGCTACTATGAATGGTCATTAGCGTAACAGTATCTTTGTTTTCAGCATCTTTATCTGCATCGGTTAAAAGCGCAATACTTTGAATAAAGGTGGCTAAATTCTTTTCTTCTTCACTCATATCATCTTCTGTAAATTCTTTGATAGCATTTAGTAAGGCCATTAAATTTTCATGACGCGATACGCCTTCTACCGTTTTATCATCATAAAGTGTTTTTAATAAAGTGCTTTGTTTAGCTATATATTCCGCTACTTCATAGGCATTTTTAGTTTCCAACATCGTTTGAAAACTCGCTATCATAATATAAAAATTAAGAATACTGGCTATTGAAGAGCCTAACAAAGGATAAGTATGACAATTTTTAATAACTTCCCAGATAGAAATATCATTTTCACTTGCCAATAAAACCAATTTATCAATAGTTGTTGCTCCAATTTTTCTAGATGGGTAATTAATGATTCTTTTTATGGCTTCTTCATCATTAGGATTAACAACAACACGCAAATAGGCCACCATGTCTTTAATTTCCTTGCGCTGATAAAAACTCATGCCACCATATATTCTGTATGGAATATTTAGTTTTCTTAATGATTCTTCAAACGATCTACTCTGAGCATTCGTTCTATATAGAATAGCAAAATCGGTATTGGCCAATTGCTTTTGGTTTTTTTCTTCAAAAATACTTTGTGCTACCATTTTACCTTCTTCATTGTCACTAATGGCCCGCATTACTTTTATTTTTTCGCCTTCTTCATTATCCGTATATATTCTTTTATCTAACTTCTCCCTGTTTTTATCAATAATACTGCTGCTTGCATTCACAATATTGGAAGTACTTCTATAATTATGTTCTAATTTAAAGGTGTGCAAATCGGGATAATCCTTTTGAAAATTTAATATATTTTCAATATTAGCACCTCTAAAACTATAAATACTTTGAGAATCATCGCCCACCACACATATATTTTGATTTACGGCTGCTAACTTTTTCACTATCATGTATTGGGACAAATTTGTATCCTGATACTCATCTACCATAACATATTTAAATTTATGCTGGTATTTATTCAAAACATCTGTATGCTTTGTTAAAAGTAAATAGGTATTAAGCAGTAAATCATCAAAATCCATAGCACCTGCCTTAAAACAACGCTGCTGATACATGGCAAAAATCTTACCCATTAAAGGTCGACCTGCCGAGGAGTCATCTTCTACCAAAGTTGGAATATTTATGTAGTCACTTGCGGTTATCAAGCTATTTTTGCAGCTGCTTATTCTATTATATACTAATCCTGGTTTGTATACTTTATCGTCTAAATTTAGTTCTTTTAGAATACTTTTTAACAAACTTTTAGAATCATCGGTATCATAAATAGTAAAATCTTTAGGATACCCAATTTTATCTGCTTCTATTCTTAAAATTTTTGCAAAAACACTGTGAAATGTACCCATCCAAACGTTTCTAGCTTCACTTCCTACAACAGTTTCAATACGGTTTTTCATTTCTTTGGCCGCTTTGTTTGTAAATGTTAGCGAAAGAATATTGAACGCATCTATGCCTTTTTTAATCATATGCGCAATACGATAAGTTAAAACACGGGTTTTACCACTACCTGCTCCAGCTATAATCATTACTGGTCCATGAATACACATGGCAGCTTGACGTTGCACGGGGTTTAACTTGTCTAAATACGGAGGATGTTCGCTCATTTATATTAAGAGTGCGAATTTAATTTAAATCTGTGGGAGGATATTCACAATTTTTAAAAGAAATCAAAAAATCAAAAAAATGAGTCTTAAAATTAGACTGGATAGGCCTGAAGCTTTAATTTATGAGTTTAATTTACAACTGTTTATGTGTTATTTAATTTTCTTCTTTAATAAATTAAAAAAATTATTCACTTATGTAAATCCTTTTTACCCTTTGAGAAATAGACGTTAATATTTCGTATGGTATGGTATTAAGAGTTTGAGCTAATGAAATTATGCTTTGCTTTTTACCAAATACAATAGCATCATCACCTACCTGGCATTGAATATTGGAAACATTTACCATGCACATATCCATACAAATATTGCCTACAATGGGCGCTATTTCACCGTTAATTTCTATCAATCCTTTACCATTGCTAAGCATTCTATTTAAGCCATCGGCATAACCAATAGCGAGAATGGCTATTTTACGTTCTTTGTTTTCTATAGCCATTCTGGCATATCCTACACTTTCGTTTGCGGCAATGGTTTTTATTTGCGAAATAGTAGTTTTCAAGGTAAATACATTTTCAAGTGCTTCTTGATTTTCCCCCGAAGGATCAATTCCATATAAACCAATACCTAAGCGCACCATATCAAAATCATTTTGATTAAAACGCATAGCAGCAGAAGTATTGCTAATATGACTGATTATTGAATATCCAAGAGCCGTTTTTATTCGATTGAGAATAATTTGAAAAGTAGAAAATTGTGCTTTTGTAAAGGTATCGTATTGAGGCTCATCGCTAGCTGAAAGGTGAGAAAAAATAGATTTTACAAGAATATTTTTATTCTGAAGTAAAATGAAAACTAACGCTTCAATTTCATTTTCTGTAAATCCTAGTCGGTGCATCCCCGTATCTATTTCAATATGAATTGCTAATTTTGAATCTTCTAATGCAAGAACCATATTTTTTAATTGCTGCAGGCTAAAAACAACAGGTTCTAATTCATAAGATTTTAATTGATTTAAAACATCTAAATCGGCATTTAATACCATAATGGGCAATTGAATACCATGGTTACGCAGTATTAAGCCTTCATCGGCATAGGCTACAGCCAAATAATCTACTTTTTGTTGCAACATTTTAGCCATTTCATAACTTCCGCTGCCGTAGGCAAAAGCTTTTACCATAGCCATTATTTTTGTATTGGCAGGCAGTTTACTTTTTACAAATTGCAAATTATGTTGAGCAGCTGTTAAATTAATTTCTAGCACAGTGCCATGTAACTGCTTTTCTAAAAGGGCAGCTATTTTTTCAAATTTAAAGCTGCGTGCCCCTTTAAGTAATATTGTTTCTTTGTCAAATATCTCAAAGTTAAAACCATTGATAAATGAATGGGTATCTTTAAAAAAATAAGTTTCATGAAGGGCATTATACACCGATTGATTATTGAAAAATACTGGACCAATTCCTATAAAACGGTTCACTTTATTGGTTATTAAAAGCTCACTTACTTGCTTGCAAATAGCTAAATCAGTCTGCCCACTTTGTTCAATATCAGATAAAATAACGGTACTTTTGGGATAAATACTTTGCCTATGCATAAATGAGAAAGCTGCAGTTAATGCATTCAAATCATTGCTGTAACTATCATTTATAAGCAAACAATTATTAATAGCTTGGCGCAACTCTAAACGCATACTAATAGGCTGCAATTTAGAAAAACTGGCTGCATTAAATTTATTTAAGTACAAAATAACCAACCAACACAAGGCGGTATTTTCTATAGAAGCTTCATCAGAAAATGGTATTGTAATTTCTGTTTGCTCATTTTTATAAAAGGCTTTTAATTGAGTTGATTTACCAATAACATTTACTTCTGTAATATTTAGTGTGGCATTAATATTGTCAAAATCGTATGTTTCCGAAAACTTAAAATGAGTTTCAAAAGTTGGATACTTTAGCAATACTGCTTCACAATTTTTAAAGAGTTTTAATTTCTCTTGAATCTTTTCATTTATATTATCAAATCCTTCATCGTGTGCAGAGCCAATATGGGTTAATACTCCAATACTTGGTTGAATAATTACCTCTAAATTTTCCATTTCACCTACTTTAGAAATACCTGCTTCAAAAATAGCCATGGTATGGGTTGTATTTAATAGCCAAACACTTAAGGGTACGCCAATTTGACTGTTAAAACTTTTAGGATTTACACAAACAGTATCTGTTGTTTTCAACAAACTATTTAACCATTCCTTGACAATAGTTTTGCCATTGCTACCAGTAATACCAATAACAGGTAATTGATGTTGATTTCTATTAAAAGTGCTTAAATGTTGAAGAGCTTTTAAAACATTATCTACTTTTAATAAAACACAATAAGAAGTTTCGTACACTTCATAATCTTTATCAACTACAAATACTTTTACACCTTTTTGTTCAAGTTCCTTAATATAAAAATGACCATCGCTATGACTGGTTTTAATAGCAAAAAAAATACTGACCGATGCTTGATTTAAATGTCTACTATCAATTAATAGTTGCCAATTTTGAACATCTATGGTTAATGCACCGCATACTTGAGCGTTTATAATTTTAGCTATTTGCGAAAGTGGATACATTTTATTTAAGAGTTTACAAATTTGCTTAAAGTTTGCGATAAATGTGCAATATATTGTAACTAATTCTTTAAAAACTTATATCATTGCAAATAAATGGATGCAAAATTAAAACAAAACATGGGCTTATTTTCTGCTGTAATGTTAGTAATTAGTGCGATGATAGGCAGCGGTATTTTTAAAAAAATAGCACCCATGAGTGCCGAACTGCATAGCAGTGGTTGGGTATTAGCGGCTTGGCTAGCTGCAGGTGCCATTACCTTAATGGGTGCTTTAAGCAATGCAGAAGTGGCTGGGGTAATAGCTAAACCGGGCGGACAGTATGTTTATTTTAGAGAAATGTATGGCGAATTATTTGCTTTTCTTTTTGGATGGGCTTCGTTTTCTGTTATTCAAACTTCTACAGCTGCTGCAGTAGCTTATATTTTTGCAGAATCATTAAATAGTATTTTGGATACAATGTTCCATTTACCTCTTCCCCAATTCGCTCCAGAGTTGGCTAATTTTACTTTATTCAGTATTGGAGATTTCAGTTTACAACCATTTCATAATTTCGGGGTAAAAGGTTGTGCTCTTTTATTGGTTATAATTTTATCAATTATAAATTACAGAGGGATAGACTATGGCGAAAAAATTGGCAATATATTGGGTTCTACGGTGGTAATTGGCATCATATTTATTATTGTTATTGCTTTTACTATGGGCACTGAAAATGGCATTCGCACCCAAAATATTATTGACTTTAATATACCAGCAAATAGTGGCGACAAATCGTTTATGTCTGCTTTTTTTATTGCTATGATGGCTGCTTTTTGGGCTTTTGAAGGTTGGAATAATGTTGGTTTTTTAGCCGGAGAAATAAAAAATCCTAAACGCAATGTACCAAGAGCATTAATTATAGGCACACTTTCGGTTAGTATTCTTTACTTACTAATTAATTTATCTTTTTTTAATATTGCTAATACTTCTTTTTACGAGCAAGTATTTGCTAAAAATAATGAAATTGCAGCTGTTTCGAGCATGACTTTAATATGGATTTTTGGTGGCTTATTTATTTCAATATTAATATTAGTGAGTACATTTAATAGTTCCAATAATAGCTTAATGTCGGCACCACGCGTATATTACGCAATGGCAAATGATGGTTTGTTTTTAAAATCAGCTTCTTCAATTCACCAAAAATTTAAAACACCTCATAAAGCTATTATTATGCAAATGTTTTGGTGTATTACACTCATAATAAGTGGAAGTTTTGATATGTTAACAGAGATGTTAGTTTTTGTAGCCTTTATATTTTATGGTTGCGGAGCCTTTGGCGTAATTATTTTAAGAAGGAAATCTAAAGAAGTTAATACTAATTTCAAAGTGCCTTTTTACCCAATTTTACCCATTTTATTCAGCTTATTTAGTTTAATTTTGGTAGTTAATTCCATTATAGAATCTCCCAGCAAATCGGCTATCGGCCTTGGACTTGTCTTATTAGGATTACCCATTTACTTTTTGCTTAAAAAGAAATAAACTATTTAATAATAAAATTCGGCAAGAAATTTGAATGATATACAATAAATTTGTACCAATTGATGTTATTTAAATACCAACCTATCTTTACCCTAATGAAAAAACTTACATTTCTGTTTTTTATTCTTACTATTTCCGCATGTGCAGTAGCGCAGCCAAAAACAAAACCAGAAAAAAGTCCGGCCGATAAATACGCTGAAGAAGCTTATTTAGAGCTCATGAAACCAGACAAAGATATAGAAAAGGCCCTTGAAATATGCAATAAAGGCGTTAAGAAAGATAGTACCTCTGCTAAAATTTGGGAGTATAAAGGTGGCGTTGAATATGAGATGAAACAATTTAATGCAGCGATTAAATCTTACAAAAAAGTAATCAGTTTAGAACCTGAAAACTATACTGCATACTACTCTCTTGGACTTGCACAAAGAATGATTTTAGATTTTGATGGCTGCAAAGCCTCTTTAACTAAATATGTAAATGCGCCTATAAAACGCAGTAAGGTATACGAAGCCGATGCAAAAAAAACATTGGCTAATTTAGATACCTATAAAAAATTATTAGGTAATAAAATAGATTTCAAGCCTATAAATTTAGGACCTAGCGTAAATACTGTGGACGGTGAATATTGGCCAGGCTTAACCTTAGATGGTAAATATTTTTATTTTACACGTATGAATATTGCTAAAAGCGGTCGTCCTTCTGAGGATTTATACCGTTCTAATGTCGAAGATACAGTTTTAAGTTTTGCCACAAGATTACCGGAACCCATCAATACGCCTGATGAAGAAGGTACTTTTTCGCTATCTGCCGATGGCAAAAGCATTTTCTTTTCGGCTAATGACAGAGTAGATAATAGAGGTATTCCCATTGGCCAAGGGCGATTTGATTTGTATTTTTCGGCCTACAGAGACGGGCAATGGAGCCCTGGAATAAATTTAGGATCTGTAATTAATTCTCCTGCTTGGGAATCGCAACCGAGTATTAGTCCTGATGGATTAACTTTATATTTTTCAAGTACACGGCCGGGTGGTTTTGGTGGTGCCGATATATGGTACAGTACATTTAAAGATGGCAGATTTCAACCACCCAAAAACCTTGGACCAGAAATTAACACAGCAGGTGAAGAACAATCGCCTTTTATTCATTACGACAATCAAACATTATACTTTAGTTCTACTGGCTTACCGGGCATGGGTGGTATTGATTTATTTGTAGCAAAAAAAGGAATTAACGATTCTTTTTCTGCCGTTCAAAATATTGGCTACCCTTTAAATACTGAAAAAGATGAATTGTGTTTAGTAGTTGACAGAATGGGTAAGTTTGGTTATTTAAGTTCGGAACGCACAGGAGGCTATGGTGGATTAGATATTTGGAAGTTTGAATTGCCTAAAAATTTGAAACCCGATCCAGTTAGCTATGTTCAAGGCACTGTTTACGATGCTAAGAGTTTAGAAAAAATGGTAGCTAATATCGAATTAACAGATTTAAGCACCGGCAAGATTATTTCAACAATTCAATCTCAAAAAAATGGCGAATTTTTTATTGTTTTAAAATCTAACAGAAACTATATGTTTACTATCGACCAAACTAATTATTTATTTTATTCAGATAATTTTGCGTTAAAAGAACATCCTGCATTAGAACCATATAAACTAGAAATAGCGCTTAAAAAACCTGAGGCAAATATTGATATTACGCTTAAAAATGTATTTTTTGATGTTGATAAATTTGAGCTTAAAAGCGAATCCAAATATGAGTTAGATAAACTTGTTTTGTTACTAAATAAATTTCCATTTATGAAAATAGAAATAGGTGGACATACAGACAATACAGGGGATGCAAAGAAAAACACTACATTGAGTTTAAATAGAGCCAAGGCTGTAAGAGATTATTTAGTAAAGGGAGGAATAGATTTTACACGTCTAACTTTTGTAGGCTATGGCGACAGCAAACCTATTGCAGATAACAATACAGCCGAAGGAAAAGCTAAGAATAGGCGCACTGTGTTTAAGGTGATGAGTGTGAAGTAGGTCAAGGTAACTATGCCTAATGCGCTTAATAATTCTCAACGTATAAAACAACTTGCCCAACAAGTTGGCTTTACTTTCTGTGGCATTAGTAAAAGTGCTTTTTTAGAAGAAGAAGCCCCTAGATTAGAAAACTGGCTAAACAATGGCTATCATGGCAAAATGAAATACATGGAAAATCATTTTGACATGCGACTAGACCCAAGTAAATTAGTTCCTGGGGCTAAAACAGTGGTAAGTTTAATGTATAATTATTTTCCTAAAAATGAGTTAAAAGACAACAACTTAAAAATAGCAAAGTATGCTTATGGCGAAGATTATCATACTGTTGTTAAAGATAAATGCAAAGAATTGATTTATCTTATAGAAGAGAATATTGGCAAAATAGAAGGTAGAGCCTTTACAGATAGCGCACCCATAATGGAACGTGCTTGGGCTGCTAAAAGTGGTATAGGATGGATAGGAAAACATGGCTTAGCAATAAACAAACAACAAGGCTCGTTCTTCTTTTTAGCAGAACTTATTATTGACTTAGAATGCAGCCCCGATAATGCTACCAAAGATTACTGTGGCACTTGCACTGCCTGCATAGATGCTTGCCCAACAGAGGCTATTTTGCCTAATAAAACCCTCAATGCCAGTCAATGTATTTCATACTTAACCATAGAACTTAAAGAAGAAATACCCGGTGAGTTTAAAGATAAAATGAACAATTGGATTTTTGGTTGCGATATATGCCAAGATGTTTGTCCGTGGAATAGATTTAGCAAGGCTCACAATGAACAAAAATTTAATATCAAATCAGAAATAGATCATTTTTCACAGAAAGATTGGCAAGAAATAACCGAATCTGTATTTGGTAATTTATTTAGTAAAAGTGCTATTAAACGCACAAAATTTGAAGGGTTAAAAAGGAATATTGATTTTATTGATAATAGGGATTAAGATTATGAGTAACTTTGCACCCAATATGGAAGATATACTTAATAAAGTATCTGCAAGCGGATTAGTTACTTTTAATCTGGAAGACTTAATTGATAATGCTCCTCAAAAAAGTATTGATATCAAAGAGCAATTGTACATGGGATTAATGCTAAAGGAAAAAGAATTTAGAGAGTATATTAAAAATAATGATTGGGCCGAATATAAAGATTGCAATGTAGCCATTTTTTGCAGTACAGAAGCCATTGTACCAACATGGGCTTATATGCTGATAGCAAATAAGTTGTCTACTATTGCTAAAAATTTTGTCTTTGGCAATAGTGATTCATTGAATGAATATTTATTCTATAAAGCTTTAAACTATACCAATTTTGATATTTACAAAGACCAACGTGTGGTTATAAAAGGATGTAGCGATAAGCCAGTGCCTACAAGTGCTTATGTTTTTTTAACAGAAAAACTAACGCCAATCGTAAAATCACTTATGTTTGGAGAACCTTGTAGCACTGTGCCTATTTACAAAAGAAGTTAGTTTTTTATTGAATAGTATACCTTAATTTAAACCCAAAGGTGGTAAGTGCTGTTGGAAAAGCATTAGATGCTGCAGGTTTACTTGCTCTTCTATCGTAGAATATCTGTAAATTCACATTGTTATTAATCATGTAGTTAATATTTGGGCGAATCAAAACGACTCTTTGCCCACTTTGTGGAGTGTTTGTGTTCTTATCTACGTTTCTTACTAATAGTATATTATCTTGAATACTTAAATCTAAATCCATTTGTAAATCGTTAGATAAACTAATATTTTTTCCATTAAATTTAATAGGTATTTTTAAACCACTGGTTCGATAACCCAATCTAAAACTAAACTCTTTTTGATTTTGCTCGGTTACATTGGCATTAGGCACAAACAAGGAAATTTGCCTAG
Source organism: Bacteroidota bacterium (assembly GCA_013205405.1). Taxonomy (GTDB): domain Bacteria; phylum Bacteroidota; class Bacteroidia; order NS11-12g; family UBA955; genus JABMMZ01. The sequence continues at coordinate 13,976 of JABMMZ010000011.1, forward strand.
TTCTATTAATTTTCAATCCTCCAGTAATACCACTTTTAGTTGTAAAATCTATCCCAATTAAAGGGCTAAAACTTTCTCTAATACTCACATCTCTAATATTATATTTGCTCACTAAATTAGTTCCTCTATTAGGCACAGTATCTTTATTGGTATAAGCTAAATTAGATGTAAAACCACCTACATTATAAATACCAGTATATCTGTGTTGAATGGTAAAATTAGTAAATATTTTGCCAATTGATTTTATCTTGGTTAAACCATTATAATTGATATTCCAATTTGGCAACGGAATTTTACCAAATGGACTTAAGGAAACTTTAGCTTGATTAGTGCCTGTATAAGCTGCTAAAAATGCAGGAATCATTACATCTTGGGCGGTTCTGCCATATCCTGTAGGATAAAACGTACTGTCATCTATTAATTTTGATTTAATTCTATTGTCTTCGGTTTGCTGACGACTAGCTATTACATATCTAAAATTTTCAAAATTTTGGTATGTAGGGCTTACCCATCCATTGCTTGCATTTCCATTTTTAAAAGCTGTTCTAACAAATATATGCGACATGCTAAAATTACCTGTTTCGGTAATGGCAAAATCTCGCCAATCTTTAGTAGTATCGTCATATCTAAATTGGGATTGCAAATTGTTATTTCTATTTAAATTAAAATTCAATTGAATTCTAAAATCTTTCAAAGGCTCAACAGTTGCATTTCCTTGAATACTATTTGTTTTTTGTTGAACAAAGAAATTATTCATTCTAGAGTCATTGGACAAAGCGCCTTGTTTAGCTAAATCATAGCGAATACTGTTATTTTGGCTTCCTAATATAAAAGGCAAACCGGGTGCATCTTGTGCAAAATTTTGTCCGAAATAATCAGGCGAATAGCTAAACCCAGGCAATATTGTTCCTTCTTTTTGATTGTAGGCAATGCTTACATTTTTCACCATCATTAAAGCTCTAAAGAAATTAGTACCTACCATTTGTTTTTCTTTTTTCTTAGGTGCAGGTTTTTCGGCAGCATCTTCTTTACCTACTGTTAGTGTTGCAGATTTAGATTTGTCTTTGCTATTATTTTGTTTTTTTCCTCCTTGATTAATTCGTTTCAAGAAAGGAATTTTATTGTATAAATTCAGCATATTTAATTGCGTATTTATATTAATATCTCTGCTATTTTGAATTACATTACCCAAAGTAGCAGCGGCAGGAGGCGCTTGTGTCCATCCATAATTGGTGCCATATTTTACAGTAGTACTTATCCAATTTAAAATACCTATTTTATCAAAAGGAATTGTATAATTTAAATTTGCAGTTTGATTGAATGAACTCATTTTGCCCATAGCAAAAAACTCATTTCTAACACTATCTTTTTTTGCTTCTGTATTCAATTGTCCGAATGGTTCCTCTATCCTAGCAGCAGCATTGGCACTATAATCTAATTTTAAACTTCTAGTAATAGGAAAATTAACATTGTAAACTCTATTAAAAGTAAAATTTTTATCGAACAAGCGTGGTGTAAATTGCTTGAACAAATCATTATTTCTATTTTGTGTTTCGCTATAAAATCTATCGGCATCAAAACGGATATTAATATTTTGAGGTAAAGCAAACAAATTAAAATCTTTCAATAGACGCAAATGCTTACTTTTAATAAACTTAAATGGTTCCCAAGCTT
>JABMMZ010000065.1 GCA_013205405.1 Bacteroidota bacterium
AATAACCAAGAACCTATTAACTCTATGGCAGAAGTAATGGAAGATGGATTACCATTTTAAAATAAAGCATTTCTTTATTAATTGGTAAAAACACCCTCAGCAAAATTTGTTGAGGGTGTTTTAGTTTATAATGGCGAAGATTACTACAAACAAACATATACTTAGTTAGAATGTTAAACTAACAATGTCAACATATATCATTCGTACAGAACAAAAATTACCAATAACCTTAGATGCTGCTTGGGATTTTATTTCATCGCCTTTTAATCTTGAGGTAATTACACCACAGGATATGAAATTTGATGTAACCAATGGTGTATTAAAAACAGATAAAATGTATGCCGGACAGTTAATTTGCTATAAGCTTACACCTCTTTTAAACATAAAAATGGAATGGGTAACAGAAATTACACACGTTAAAGATCATTCTTATTTTATAGACGAACAGCGCTTTGGCCCTTATGCTTTTTGGCACCACCAGCATTTTTTAGAACCAATAGAAGGTGGCGTTATAATGCGTGATATTGTGCATTATAAATTGCCTCTCGGTTTTTTAGGCAATATAGCCCATTGGCTATTTGTAAAGAATAAATTGAAAGGTATTTTTGATTTCAGATTTCAAAAAATGGAAGAATTGTTTGGGGGGAAGAATAAGTTTAAATGATAAATTTGATAAACTTTTCCAGTTACAAAAAAAGCCAAGTGTGATTTATTAGAAAACCTAAAAAACCTAAAATCTTTTAAATCCTCTATAAAAAGTTTAAAATAAAATTATACGTTTTAAAATTTTCATTCTTCTAAATATTGATTTGGGATATTTTTGGTAGTATTTGCACCCAATTTTTTTATTCGTTCCATTCTTCCAATTATAGTTGTTGCTTTTTGTTTTGAATCTACAAGCTTATTCATGGCTTCAGAATAATCCGTTTTAATGCCGTCTATTTTTTTTCCTAAATTAGTTAAGTCCTCTAAAAATCCAACAAATTTATCATACAAAAGCCCGCTTTCGTTTGCAATTTCAGTCACATATTTCCTTTGGTTTTCTTGCTTCCACATATAGGCAATCGTTCTTAATGTTGCTAAAAGATTTGAGGTGGTTACTAAAACAATATTTTTCTCTAACGCTTTTTCAAATAATCGAGGTTCATCATTAATTGCAACAAACAATGCTGGCTCAATTGGAATAAAGAGCAATACATAATCTGGTGCATTGATTTCGTATAATTTTTGGTAATTTTTAGAACTTAAATCAGTAATGTGCTTGCTAATAGCATTTACATGTTCTTTTAAATATTTTTGTTTTACTATCTCATCATCGTCATTAAAAAACTTTTCGTAAGCCACTAAAGAAACTTTTGAATCGATGATTATGTTTTTACTATCAGGCAAATTGATAATGAAATCAGGACGCTGATCTTTTCCATCATCAGATTTGTAGGTTTCCTGAGCAAAATAATGAATATCTTTTTCTAGGCCAGCTTTATTCAAAATTAAATCTAATTGAAATTCACCCCAATTACCTTGTAATTTTTTATCCCCTTTTAATGCATTGGTCAATTTAGTTGCATCTTCACTCACCTGTTTATTTAATTGAATGATTTGTTCTAACTCCTTTTTTAAAGAAGCCTTTTCTCGCGTTTCATCCAAAAAGTTTTTATCAACTTTTGATTCGAAAGATAGTATCTTTTCTTTTAAGGGGTTTAATATGGCAGATACATTTTTTTCATTTAAGGCTAAGAATTTATTTGTGTTCTCTTCATAAATTTTGGTGGAGAGTTGATTAAATTCCAATGACATCCGTGTTTTTATTTCATTATATTGAGTTTCATGATCCTTTAATTTTTGATCAAAATTACTCGACTTTTCTTTTATAGTGGATAATTGAGAAGTAAGGTCATTAATTTCTGTTGCCTTACTCTTATTATCTTGCATCACTTCTGTATACACTGATTTTTGAATGTAATTTTCTTCAATAGTTTTTGAACTATATTTAGAATGAGCATTTAATGTCATTCCAATTAAAAAACCAATTACGATGCCTACTAGTACTAATAATATTTCCATGATTATTTTTTTATTTTGTTTAACTGATTTTTATTAACTAATTGATAAGGTGCTTCAAAATTATCCAAATTGTAAATTGCTCTAACATTAAATAACTTAGACTGTTCGTATAATAAAGCTATAATTTTTTCATAACCTAACCAACCGCCTCCCGGTGCTTTAATAACTAATGTATTTTCCCCCGTTGTATTTTTCTCTAATTTTAAACTATTTAACCAATGAAAGAGTGTTACACTTTCTGCTCGAAAATAAAATAAATTAAATTCAACATCATCACAATTCTTCAACTTATAAAGTGTTACCGTATTTTGTATACCCTCAACATAAGTATTATATTCTTCACCATTAGATTCAGCTAATTGATGATAAATATTTTCAATTGGATGAATCTCTGCAATTAACATAGTTTCCAATTCCTCATAATGAAAACCATTCCTTTCAATTTGAGGATTAAATTCTTCGGTATTTAAACTCCAACCATCTGCATTTTCTGAATTACAATAGATAAAATTTTTGGTTCGGGGTTGAAATTTATGTATAGTATTAATCATTTCAAAATCGAAACCTGAGCCAGGATAATAGACCACGCCACTTTTCAATACAGTTAAAAATTTTGATTTCATATTATCTGTTTTTAGTTTTTAAAAATCCAATTTCAGTTTTATTTTTTTTCCGAAATCCTAGCTCTTCTTCAATGTAATTTAATAGTATTTCCTTATTTGAATAGTCTAGGTCAAATAAAATAGAATCGACCAACAATTTACGTTTTATATTCTGAATTTGAGAGCCACTTAATTCGAAATCAGAAGCGATGTTTTTAATCCAATCACTTGGCCATTCAGGAAATAAATCCTGAAGTATTTGGAATCGCGTATTTTCATCAGGTAACACAAATGCTTTTTTATAAAAAATTCGTCTATCAAAAGCATCATCTAAATTATTTATATAGTTAGTAGTGGCTATAAATATCCCTTCAAAATCTTCCAGATATTGCAATAATATATTTTGCATTGAATTAAGCATCTGATCGGTTGAAGATTCTATATTTCTGCGTTTATTTAAAATAGCATCTGCTTCATTAAAAAATATAATAGGTGCTTCCTTACATATTTTTAGTGCCTCAGCATATTCCTTAAAAACACGTTTAATGTTTTTTTCAGATTCCCCAACCCACATGCTTTTTATGGATGCAATATCAACTAACAACAACATGCGATTATGTTTTTTAGCAATCTGTTTTACTAATTCTGTTTTACCGGTCCCTGAAACGCCATAAAACAATATGGATAAGGCCTCTTTCATTTTATGTGACTTAAAATTTTCTGCCATTTTTTTGTATTTCTCAGGCGAAAGCATATCTATTATTTTAGTAATGTCTTTTTGCTGCTTATCATTAAAGTATAAATTTTTAAATTCAATATCATCTGGTTTAATCAGCTGGCAAAACTTGTGCCTAATTTTTTTATCTTCAACTTTTACACAGTGCTTCGTAAGCAAATCAAACATTTTATCACCAAAAGTCATGCTACTAAAATCAGCCAATTCCGGATTTACAAAACTGAGATAATTACAGGTAAACAAATCACATTGGTCATTTTTAATGCGTTGTTTGATATTGTAAACCAAATTATTTTCAAAACATAAGGTTTCACATATCAAATCCAAATCAAATTCTTCTCTATCAAAAACATATTCACTGCTTAACCAAAACAAAACTATTTTTTCTTCAGACAGAAAATTATTCGATTCTATTATATCTTTAAAAAAAGAATTTTCGTTAAAATCAATTAAATAGTTTTGGATGCCCTCATACATATCTTCAATAAATAAATCACATTCAACTAAATGTTTGATGTAATTTCTTAATTTGATTAAGCCATCGGTAAAATCTAAAGGCTTTTCATTTTCTAAACTAGTTTTATCGCAACACATTACTGCATTAATAATTTGTTGAGAAACAATGTATTCTGTAGTTTTAATCTTTTTCACCCGCTCGTAAGGAAAGGTTTTGTGAGATTGCTTAAGCCAGGTCCGTTTTACTAAATCGTTTATTTGATTATTTAAACTAATTATTTCTAAAGAAGAAAATCCTATTGATTTTAAAACTTTATGAATGTATCTAACCTCACCGATTAATTGATCGCAAATAATAACTGATAATAATACCCCGGTTTGGGGTTCAACATCAAAAAAATCACATACAATATTTAACTCGTTTTTATAAGTTTTTACTTTACTTACTTCATTAAATATGTTAACGTGATTACTATGCAGTGTTGTAATGCTTTGTAATAACATATTGTTTGTTAGAGAATGTTTTTTTAAATTTATTTCTTTCATCTTTTGTTTTTTTTAATTTTTAGGCAAAGGCATACACTTACCATTTATAGGTTAATTTTTTTACATTTTTAGATTATATTATTGCTAGAGTTAAAGCAAATAATATTTTATAGATTAAAAATCAAATCCGAATTTAAAAATGAAACAAACAATTATATAAGAAGCTGTGAATGTTAAAATAAAAAAATAGTGTTTTTGAAAATTGTCAAATGATATTTGATCTTCGATCGTTTCGTAATAATCATCAAATATATCTTCCCTATCACTCAGTGTTACATATAAGGGGTCGTTAGGAAAATTTGGGTTACACCCTTAGTTCGAAATTCCGTCTGATATACTTCCTCCATTGCCAAACAGTCATCCAATAAAATGTTTCTTTGCGATGAAGTAATAAAAAACTCGAATGCGAAAGGGAAAAACACCATAAATATTAATATTGAATGAGATGAATACACTCCAAAAAATGCAAACAGAATAGTATTCAATATTAAAATAATTAAAGGTGAGCCGGGAGGAAATGGAATCCAGTCAAACAGATACCCCGTCTTCTTTTCTGAGTTTATTCGATTTAAATAATAAATTTGTGCTTCTTCGTTTTCCATTTTACTAAAGTATATTCAGATTACAGGTATAAAAAATAAAACTGAAAAATAGTTTGTATCCAACTGTTAATCAATCTATTTAAATTACGTTACAAAGTACTTTCCAAATTTCAACCATGGCTAAAGTATCCAATTTGCAATACGCTAATAAGTCATTTCTTGTTTTATTTACATCCCCTTTAAATGAGCCGTCAATCATACTCAGGTATGTTTTGTTGGCTAAATCGCCATTATTTATTTCCAATGTTTTATAAGATAAATTCGGAACCAATGCAGGTAACACATCTTTAATTGAGGCACTTTTTCCCATTTGCGGAACATAATACCAAGCATTTTTAAAAACATCTAATAAATCAACCATGCGATTATTGAGATCCAATAGAAACAATCGATCTTCAGGAAAATCTTCAGCCAATCGTTCGATAACCCCTTTTTCAAAACTTGCGTAATATGAAACAATACTTCCTGTTGTTCCAAAATCAAGTTTCATTTGATTGATCATAGCTTGGCGTGGATTTATAGCTTGTGGGTTTGTGAAATCTTCTGCTTGTGCTAAAAATTCTTTATGCTGTGGTTCTTCTGTTATATTTGAAACAATGTGCAAGGAATATTGAAATCCAACTTGCTCAAATGGAGACGTACGATCTAAAACTGGAACAGTTGAATTTACCGTTTCAAAATCGAAAAAATACAATGGATAAACAGCAGTATTTAAAAACTGATGTATACGGGGACTATCAATATGGGTGGCTCCTGTTCGCTGCCCGTTTACTTGACAACTTTGGCGATGTGATAATTCAAAATCAACGGGAATATCGGCTAAATTAAAAATGCCATCGTTATACAAAGTCCAAATTCTATCTCTCCCGTTTGATAAATTAAACACCTTATTATTATCCAATAAATTACCCCAGCAATGTGTTTTAAAATCACAAACAAATGGATTATTACAATGCCTTCCAATGGCTTGAATTGGCTCTTCTCCTATTCTTATCATGGATTTAAGCTCTTCAATGTGTTGGATAACCCAAACTTGTTTTTGAATAACTAATGCTGTAATATCTGTGAGAGTAAAAAAATCATTCAAATTAATGGCACCATTTTTTTCATACAATTTATTTATGTGCAACAACGAAAATCGTTTGGGAGCATGCCCAGCATTTGCCATCACCCAATATTGTAAGGCTGCATCTGTAATATAATAATCTTCAATTTTGCTGCTGCTTTTTACTTCTATGGCATGAATATCCCCATTAGCATCATGCTGTAATATATCTAAAACGGATAATACTTCATCGTAATAAAATGCAGGTTCGTATAAGGTACAAGTCCTGTTTTGCATTTCAACAATCGTATTATCGATGGCATCAGCATAATCGTAATGCGTTTGACTTGTTAAATCCAAGCCATTAGGATAACGCTCCTGTGCCATTTTGCCTATCGCATGGCCTTGATCAAAAATAGCTTGCTGACTGGAAGTGATGGCTGGTTTTAAATCTTTACGGTTCAGGTCTAAAAATAATTTTTTAGAACATTGCACACCCGATACAAAGCGCGACTTAGATAATAGATGTGGATATTTTAATGGCATAATTTATATTTTTTACAAAGATACGTTATAGGTATGCATTTTTATTGCAGAGTTTAATTATAGAATAAATAAATTAAAATTTATTATATTACTCATCAATTTCATTATTACTATCAATTAAATCTGAATTAATTTTGTTTATTTCCTCTTTTCTTAAATTGTCATTCTTAGAATTAAAAAAAGAATTATTCATATTAACTGACCCACCCTCAACCATAAATATGGGGCATTTCATATTCAATCCAATAGTATTCAATTTATTTATAGTATTATAAATATCAGTATTTGTACTATTAAATTTTTTTCTAGTATAAAGTTCATATATGAACTTAAACAGTGGCTTGTATTTTATAGTCCCACCACTTTTCGTTTCAGATACTTTAATCATTTCATTTTTAGCGCCAAAATTCAATACGACAATATTATTATTTTCTATTGGGGAAGTAAGTATTTCGTTTCTAAATTTTTTAGCATTTTCATCAACAGAATCATCAAAAATAAACTGTAATGAAGTATAAGTCGTGGCAACAAACCCATGTAGAAAGTTAATTGGTTTTTCTTTCGAATTATTGATATAGCGAGTAATTTCATTATACTTATTAATAAAATAATTACTCAAAAGATATGAAAAACCACCGGTAATATTTTGCCTTACTTTAGTATCTTGAATAATTGGAAAAGGCAAAAAATCTATTAAAACAATACCTTTAGAGGCTAAAAATTCTAATTTTTGTTGTTTGGTAATACCCATAGGAAAAATAAGATTTCCACCTTTCCAATTAAAAGGGGCATTCAACCAAGGACTTTTTTTTGTTTGCTTCGGGTTATAAAAATATGATTTTTCATTATTTTTAGCATTTCCTTTCCAATAAGGGGGGGCTTCGCCTATTAGAATTTCAACATCTGAGATAATTCCTTCCTTTTTGACATTTTCTTTTGGGAAAAGTTTAAGATAAAAATCTTTTGCTTCAATTATAATTGGGTTTTGATTTTTCGCAGAAACAATAACAAAGTTGTGTTGAATTCTCTTGTACATTCTTTCAACTCGATTTACTCCTTTAAGAACATCAAGATAGTCAACAAAGTATACCCAATTTACTAAATATTCATCATATAATTCTTGAAAAAATTTACCATATACCCAGCCGTATTCCCAAGCTTTGTTATATAAATCTTCAAATTCTTTTTTAGAAAGTGGGTATAATTCTGCTTTTACTTCTGCTGCTTTTTTCATTTTATTTATTTTTAATAGTGATTGAAATAGTATTATTTGTTTTATCCCATCCAATGCGAAGCTTTACGCTAGGGGTATTTAATTGGAGGTAATAGTTTTTACGCACATCCTTAATGGCTTGCTTGTATACTTCGTAGTTATTTTGTGTTGGTCTAAAATTCTGTTTAATTAATGCAATGCATTCGGTTATACTGAGTGCTTCATTTAATTTATAATGTTCAAAAAACGCTTTTTTAAAATTGATGGATCTAAATAAAACATAAATACCATTTTTATTTTTTTTGTGAACTAACAAATCACTTTTAAAAAAATTGATGTCCTTACCTCTTAACTCTTTTTCCATTTTATCTAACATTATATCCTATTTTAAAAAAAAGTTTCACTTAATTTAAAACTTCATAAAATTCTCTAAATCGTCCTAATAAAAAAGCCAATTCAATGGATCGTTCGTTCGCCTTTTGCTCTTTGTTTAGTTTTTTCGATAATTTAATTTTTAGGCTCAGTACTAAAGAATTTTCTTTTAAATTTATTGATTTTTCTTGAATTTTCTGAGTAGGATGTAGGGGTAAACTTTTTACATAGGAAGCCGCCCAATCTCTAAATTTAATTTTCACCTCAGTTACGGTGTCTTCTTTAGAGTGGTTCCAAACACCAAGCACATTGTCAAAATGTGTTTTTAATTCAGTTTCTTTTTCTAACTTTTTATAATTAAACGTCACACATTCCTCTTGCTCATCTAATAATTCATCAACACGCAAATTCCTAATTTGATCTATTCTAAAATTGATAATCGATTGATTATTACTATTTATAGCTGTTAAATAATAAATCCCATTATACAATCGTATTTGCATGGGCGCCACTTTTTGTTCTGAGGCCTTTTGTATGCTTGTATCTAATTTATTCACAGCGATGTAATGAAAATGGATGTATTGTCCCCGCTGAATATGCCCTAAAATTTTAATCGCTAATTTCACCACCTTATCTTCTTGCGCTAATTTTGGTTGCGAACTAATTACAACAGAAGCACATTTGCTCTCTGTATTATCTAACTCAAATTGCACTACTAAACCTTCCATTATTTTTTTTACAGCTGGTAAGGATTCATATTGTTTTAAAATTCCCATTAAAAATGGAACAGTTAATCGTTCATCTTCTTCTAAATCTCCAAAAACTGGCTGAGGACTATCGGCAGCATATTGATAAATTCCATAGCTATATTCAATAGTAAAAACTTCCTTTTGTTTAGGGTCTATTTTATCAGATAGACTGTGAATAAAATTACCACTGCGTAAATCTTCTAGGGCATAATTAATCATTCTTTCTTTTATTGGATTGTAACCTGCTTCATCCAATTTGTCGTTAACAAAGTTTTTCATTTCTTCCAAACTTCCTCCGCCCTTTTTTAAAAATTGATCGATAAAACGGATTCGTAATAATTTCTTTGAATTGTTATCCATACTTTATTTATTCTTATAATTTTTTCAATTACAAATGTAAACAATAAGTCTGCAATAAAAATGCATAGCTATATTATAATTTTACAGAAAAAATATGAGAAATTGGTTTAAAGAATTATCAGTTGAAAAAACTGATCGAGTTGAAAAAAAAACAAACTGTCCAACATTAGAAAGCGAAGTATTTATAGAATTTGCAGCTTTTTTAGGCTTATCCGTTGAATTATCTTTTGTAATGTGTTGTTATTGCCATTTAAGTTCAAAACACAAAATTGTGAGTAGTTCAGAACTAATAAATTTGGCTAGCAAACAGCTTATATCAAAAGATGTAGAATTGGCCTATGAAGATTTATTATGTATGGGATGGCTTATTAATAAATATGATAGAGGAAATAGTTTGGACGAACAAATTGTATTAAATAAAACCCTTGAGTTGGCCATTAAAAAATCAAATGCTGATTTACTTCCGCGTTTGATTGAAAATTATAAATACAAAGGCCTGAAACAATTAATTATTAAGGCCTGTTTTTTAAGAACTAATGAAATAAGTAAACAAGAGTGGTTAGATTATACCACTAAAATCATGCTTAAACCAAGAACAACTTATCTAATCTATTTAAAATCTAAGCGATTATCCAAATTAGATAATGCGATGGTGCTTTTTGCAACATCCATATATATTCACGAAAGAATCAATAATTGTAGTTCCACCATACTAAGCACGTTTAGTGTTGATAGCATATCTCGTTTTAAACTGCATGCTGAATTGCAATCCAATCAACATAAAATTATTACCCAAAAATTATTTTTTAACGAAGAGCGGCAGTTTGGTGAAATAGCATTGTTGCCAACTAAAGAATGGTTAAAAGCAATTTTTCCAGAACTTAAAGTTGTTAATGCCATCGTTAATCACCCAGCTTTAACTCGAATCAATTATACATCAATTCATGAAAAACCATTATTATTTAATTCGAATAAACTAAATGATATTTTATTGTTTGAAAAATTATTACAGCCAAAGCAATTTAAAAATTACCGTTTAAAGGCTTTAGAAATGAAAGAAATGGGTGGCTTAACCTTTTTATTTTCTGGAGTGCCGGGAACTGGTAAAACTGAGCTTTGCAAACAGCTAGCGTTAAAAACGCATCGCGATGTACTTTTATTTAATGTTTCTGAAACCAAAAATAAATTTTACGGTGAGACAGAAAAAAATGTTAAATCTATTTTTGATTATTATAGAACTCTAAGCCATGATCCTGATAATTGTCCGATAATTGTATTTAACGAAGCGGATAGTCTTTTTTCTAAAAGAAGTGAAGGAGATAATTATAGTTCGCAAACAGAAAATACGATACAAACAATTTTATTAAATGAGCTAGAAAATTTTAATGGTATTTTAATTGCGACTACTAACCTACCCGATTCATTTGATGAAGCTTTTAAAAGGCGATTTCTATTTCAGTTCTCCTTTGATTTACCTGATTTAGAAACTCGAAAATTATTATTAACTACTTATTTTCCAGAAATACCATCTGAACAAAAATGTTTGCTTGCCGAAAAATATATATTTTCTGCGGCTGAATTACAAAATTTTAGAAAGCATTTATTATTAAAAATTAGTTTGATTAACCCACAATGTAATACTGTTGTTGAATTTGAAACCTATTTTATGGGATTAACTAGTCCAAAAAGAAATGTAGTTAAGGGATTTAAAAACTATTAAACCATTATCTAGTTATGATTTCAAAAACACAATCATAAATGATTAAGTCCGATTTATAAATTGAAAAAAATAATTTAAGCATATGAAATTAATTAAAACAACTAATTATCCCTTACAGTGGGAAAATAGAATTGAAGAGTGGATGAATAAAAATGGCTTGTATCAATTGGGGAAATTAAACCAAAATGTAATGCATGATTTAAATTTATTTCTAAGTATTCTAAAATCTTACCCTGGCATATCTACAGAATTTCTTTATCAAATAAATGATTTTACTTATGGTATAAAAGTAAGTTGTAAAAACAAGAATATACCATTTATAGCTTACGTTCGTTATGTTGTAGATGCAGAAGGAGAATTAACATTTGAAATATTTTACACAAATTTTCCTGTTTGGAACAAGGAGAATTGCTCCATAGATTATCAGTATGAAACCATAAAGATTAGTGGTTCCGAAATAAACGATAGTCAATTCCTAGTTGAGCAAATCATGCAATTATATATTCTTTTTTCAGATTCAAATTAACTTAATCTGTTTCTCCAAAAAATTCCTCGAAGCAAGTAAATAAATTTTTATCGGTTATATGAATTAATTCATTTTATAATTGAAAATTGATATGCAAACTATTTTATTTATTGCACCTAAAATCAATAGTATCCTATTTAAATTTATGACTTTCAAATTTAGATAATTCAACCATTATTTGGTAAAAAATAGGTGAATTATTAACGATTAAAAGACTAATTATATTGTATTAATTTGCCATTCATAAATTGTACTTTAGTTAATTTTTTTAAGTGATATTTCCTTTTAAAGGGGACGTTTAGTTAATTTTTTAAAATAATTTCACTATATTTGTATATATTAATTATGAAAAAATATTTTACTATCATCATAGTTTTTGCCTTTATAAAAAGCATAAACGCTCAAAATGAAAACTTATTTTCTAAAGCCCTTTCTATAAGCATAGGGGCAAGTAATCCGCAGGGTGATTTAAGCAAAACAAATATAAATGATAGTAGCTCGGGCTATGCCAAAAGAGGTGCTGCACTCGCCCTTAATTTTGAGTACAGTTTTCCAAAAGGAATAGGCTTTTATGCCCAATACCATACCACCACTATGGCTATAGACAATGCCAAACTGGCTTCAGATGCAGAAACAGATTTAGGCTTTGGTTGGAAAAATTCTGAAATAAAAACAAGCGGTTATAAAATTAGTGCTCTTAATTTTGGTCTAATGTACACCATCAATAAAAACCATAAATTTCAAATAATACCACGTTTAGGCTTTAGCTTTAGCAATTGCACTAACAGAAAAATAGATGCCACTTTTAAAAATGGCGCATTTACTGCACGCTATAATTTTGAAGATGGTAAGGCAAGTGCTGTGAATATTAATTGGGGTTTTGATTTAAGTTACCGTGTATCTAAAAAAATAATTATTCTAGCTAAGTTTGTAAACCAAGTACAAGTGCCACAATTTGATGTTAAAAGACAAGCCTATCTCAATGGCTTTTTAATAAAAGAAGAAAAGAAAAAAGAAACCGTAGGACAGCTATTTAGCGGATTTTTGTTTGGAATAAAATATAGGATTTGAGACTAATAAATTATGATTTGGAATTCGATTCGCAATGATATCTTTCTTGAAAAATCAAATCTATTTCTAAAATGGGGTATTTCTAATTTTGAATTATCTAAAACAGGCAATCCTATTATAGAAAAACAGGATGGGAGAGTAAAAATAATATGGAAGGATGAATCTCTACTTTCTGGAATTAAAGGCGATTGGTATGTTACTTTTTTGAAAATGACGAAATTAAACCGTTTAATTCAATTAATTTATATTACTCAGAAGACTTTATTTCTATTAATTTATTTTGAGACAATTAAAAACCATCTGATTAAGAATCTTGGATTCTCTGAAATACAACAAAATGCAAATGGCAAATAAATAATGTAATATTACAATTATTTATCTGAAATGCATGCATTTCGTATCAGTTTTACGATTAAAAAATCGAGCAATAATTTTCAATTTTTAAAAAGAATTATAAATAAATACTTTTAAATACAACGCCTTACTTCTCCATATCCAAATACCAAAAAAACCTCGTCTTAAAAAAAATTTGGCTATTACGCTTAAAATTAAGTTATTTGCACCAACAATTTAAAATAAAAAAATAACATGTCAGAAGTAGCAGCAAAAGTAAAGTCAATTATTATTGACAAATTAGGAGTAGAAGAGAGTGAAGTAACTCCTGAGGCAAGCTTTACAAACGATTTAGGTGCCGATTCATTAGATACAGTTGAATTGATAATGGAATTCGAAAAAGAATTTAACATTGCAATTCCTGATGAACAAGCCGAAAAAATTGGTACAGTAGGTGATGCAATCACTTACATCGAAAACAACACTAAGTAATTTTTAATATCCTAAAGCTATTTATATGGAACTAAAACGTGTAGTAGTTACAGGATTGGGTGCACTTACCCCATTAGGCAATACAGTTCAAGAATTTTGGAATGGCTTGTCTAATGGCGTAAGTGGTGCTGGTATGATTACACAATTTGATACCACCAAGTTTAAAACTAAATTTGCTTGTGAGGTAAAAAATTTCAATCCCGAAGACTTTATGGACCGCAAAGAAGCCAGAAAAATGGACCGCTTTGCGCAATTTGCTTGTGTAACCACAGAGCAAGCCATTTCAGATTCAGGCTTAGATTTAGAAAATATTGACAAATCAAGAGTAGGGGTAATTTGGGGCAGCGGTATTGGCGGATTAACATCTTTTTTTAATGAAAGTGCCGAATATGCCCGTGGTGATGGTACACCTCGTTTCTCACCTTTCTTTATTACCAAAATGATATCCGATATAGCCGGTGGTTTGGTAAGTATTAAATATGGTTTTGGTGGTCCCAATTATACCACTGTTTCCGCATGTGCTAGTAGCAATAATGCAATTATAGATGCCTATGTTAATATTCAATTAGGCAAATGTAATATAGTAGTTACTGGTGGCTCTGAGGCTTGTGTAAACGAGCCTGCTATGGGTGGTTTTTGCAATATGAAAGCCCTTAGCGAACGCAACGATGATCCTCAAACAGCCTCTCGTCCTTTTGATAAAGACAGAGATGGTTTTGTACTTGGCGAAGGCTCTGCTGCGCTTGTATTAGAAGAATACGAACATGCAATAGCCCGTGGTGCCAAAATATATTGCGAATTAGTAGGTACAGGCATGAGTGCCGATGCCTACCACATGACAGCCCCTCATCCTGAAGGATTAGGCGTTATCAATGTACTTAATTGGGCTTTGCAAGATGCCAACCTTAAACCAACAGATGTAGATTACATCAATGTACATGGCACAAGCACACCTTTGGGAGATGTAGCAGAATTAAAAGCTATTCAAGCAGTATTTGGAGAGCATGCATATAATTTAAATATTAGCTCTACAAAATCTATGACCGGCCATTTACTTGGTGGTGCTGGTGCTATTGAAGCTGTGGCTTCTATTATGGCCATGCAACATAATCTTGTTCCGCCTACTATTAATCATTTTACTAGTGACCCAGCAATAGACCCGAAATTAAATTTAACATTTAATACAGCACAACCAAAGCAAATCAATATAGCTATTAGCAATACTTTTGGTTTTGGTGGTCATAACGCTTCTGTTATTTTTAAACGCCACAGCGTGTAATTTTTTTAAATTATTACGCGTGCTAAGAGAATTTTTTCTTCTTAATTTTTCTAAAAATAAACTCCATTATCAAGTTTTTTATAATGTGCTAGGATTTTGTCCTGGCAAATTAAAACTATACCAAATAGCCCTTACCCACCATTCTTACAAACACTTACAAAGAACCAAAGGTGCTGCAAAGTTAAATAATGAACGCTTAGAATATTTGGGAGATTCTGTATTTGGATTTATTGTTGCTGAAAAATTGTATAATTTATACCCTTATCAAGATGAAGGTTTTTTAACAGAAATGCGTTCAAAAATTGTGAACCGTCAAAGGCTTAATACAATTGGTAAAAAAATGGGTTTGCAAGTTTTACTTAAATACGATAAAAAACTAGAACGTGAAAGTCGTTTTATGGATACCATGACAGGGAATGCATTTGAAGCATTGATTGGCGCCATTTATATAGATAAAGGATTTAAATTTACTCGAAATTATATCTTAACTAAAATAATTGATAGTTATATTGACTTTAAAGTATTAATAGATGATGAAATAAGCTATAAAGCACGTCTTACAAAATGGGCGCAAAGAGAACATAAAAAATTAGAGTTTATTGTTAAAAATATTGAGATACTAAATAAACACAAATTATATGAAATAGCCGTGCTTATAGATGGAGAAGAGGTAATATTAAATAAAAATCACTCTAAAAAAAGTGCCGAAGAAATAGCTAGCGAAAAGTTATGCTTGGCTATGAAAATTCCAGTGTTCAAAGTATAAAAAATAGCACAATTTATTCTTTTTTGATTAAATTTGCTATTCAAATGAAAAAATATATTTTATTTCTCACCTTTATTTGTTTTTTTACCCATAAATTGTTTGCACAAACACCTGTTTACCAGGCAATTATGCAGGATTTTAATATTAATTTTTACACTGTTTGCGATTCTGCAGAAGCTTATTTTAAAAATAAAGACAAAGGAAAAGGTTCGGGTTATAAGCCTTTTTTAAGATGGAAATACGAAAATGAGTCTAAATATTTTCCTTCTGGAAATAGAATTTTAGACCATTATTTACCCGCTAAAGAGTTTGATAGAATTAAAGAATCTGAGGTAATAAAAAAAGAAGAAATTGATAAAAATATAGAAATTGGGGTTAGTGAATTAAGTTTATTTCCTACGGGAACTGGTTGGCAAAGTTTAGGACCAGATTCTATCTCTAATATTACTATTCATTATGCCTCTGGCCTAGGCAGAGTGGAATATGTAGATATAAATAAAAATAACGCCCAACAAATTTATATTGGTTCGCGCAGTGGAGGATTATGGAGAACCAGCAATGGTAGCTCTACTTGGATACATCATACAGATTTTTTACCAGCCTCGGGGGTTAATGCCATAGCAGCATCTCCTAGTAATTTTGATTCGGTGCTTATAAATGTTAGAATAGCAGAAAATGGTACTTCATTTGGTATTTATCGCTCGGTAGATGGTGGTGTAAATTTTACAAAAACACCCTTTAATCCTACTAATTTAGGATTTGGAGGACTGGGTTCTAATTTTCAAATTAATATAATAAAATACCATCCTAAAATAAAAAATTTAGTTTTTGTAGGAACAGATAGAGGTATTTTTAAATCAACAGATAATCTTGTTACATGGACCCGTTTAAATACCTCTTGGAACGTTAGGGATATAGAGTTTCACCCAACTAAGGATAGTATTATTTATATTTACGAAAACTATTATTGGGGAACTAATAAAAACAATATTTTTAAATCTACTAATCTTGGTGTGAGTTATTCTGCATTGTCTGCTATTTCTGGCAATTCAGATGCTAGTATTAATATTTCTTTATCAGCAGTGTGTGCTAACTGTATTTTTTTAAGTTCTAATAATGGTATATGGAAATCTACAAATGGCGGCACTACTTTTACAACAACTGTTAGTCCGGCACCCACCGGTGTTAGCTTGTACTATGCAACCCCCAATGATAATGATACAAGTAAATATGTAAGTGGATATGTAGATTTATTTAGAAGTACCAATGGTGGTTCTTCATTTAATCAATGTACTTGGTGGTCGCTTGGAAGTGCGCAAAATGGCAATGGAAATTTTCAACAAAATTTTAAAAATAGCACCAACTATGTGCACGCAGATTGCAATTATCTAACCTGTGTAAATGGCACCTATTATGGCTGTACTGATGGTTTTTTAGTAAAATCTACTGACAATGGTGTAACATGGAAAAAACTGAGTACAAAGGTAGGTATCAGAGAAAATTACAATTTAGGTTTATCGCAAAGCAATCATTATAAAAGCATTAGTGGCTCGCAAGACAACGGCACCAGTATTAAAATAGAAAATGGTTGGATAGAAGCCTACGGAGCTGATGGAATGGAGTGCTTAATACATCCATTAAATGAAAACTGGATGATAGGCAGCACACAATATGGTGGCAGAATAAGAACTTTAGATAATGGCACTTCTATTAATGGTATAGCGCCTTCAGGCCAATCTGCTTGGTGGATAGCCCCTATGTTTTATGACCCCAATAATCATATGACCATATATTCCATTGGAGTAAACGTACATAAAAGTACAAATTTTGGTACTACATGGCGAACACTTGGTGCACCTTCAAGTTTTAGTGGTAATCAAGCTAACTATGGCACTATTGCCGAAAATAATAGCAGTTTAATAGTACTTACCAATGGCGAAAAAATAGAATTATCTAAAGACTCAGGCAATACATTTACAAGCATTAAAAATACTTTACCTAATCAATGGATTACGGATGTCATATTTGCACCCAAAAATGATTCTATTATCATTGTTACTTATGACGATTATCAAAATAATAGTCAGAAAGTATATATCTCTAAAAACTTAGGCAATACCTGGACCAATATTACTTATAATCTTGGCAATATGCCTATTCATAGCACAGTAATTGACCATTCAGATTCAGCCAATATATATTTAGGTGCTGCTATTGGTATTTATAAAAAATCTATGATAGGTAAAACATGGAAATTATATAACAAAGATTTACCTAATGTATCCATTAAAGAATTAGAAATAAACAATGGTTCAAATACCATAAAAGCTGCTACTTGGGGCAGAGGAATCTGGGAGTATGCATTGGTAGATAGAGAAAATTATCCATCAATAGTTAAAACAAATATTACCTCTGAAATAACTGCTAACTCACCTAAATCATCTGTAAAACAAACTGTAACCTCAAACATTGAGTCAAAAGATTCCTTAACAAGTGTTTTTGTAAAATGGAGTTACAACACCCCTAAATTTAATAATTATATTGCTATGAGTAAAACGAGTGGCATTACTTGGACCTCAAAAAAGCCTTTGCCAGATAGCATAGCAGGAACAAAAATATTTTTTAAAGTATTTGCAGTAGGTAAAAATAAAGATACTTCTGAAACATATAAATTCATGTACACACTTTATCCTTTTGAATATTGCGCAGCAAAAGGCGAGAAAGTAAATGGTAACTTATTTATCAATAGACTAAGAGTAGCCAATATTGATAATAACAATACTGGAAATACCTTAGATACAACCTATGCCAATAAAAAAGTGATATTATATATTGATTCCACTTACACTATTACTGGGGATATAAATACTGGTTGGACAGAAAACGACTTTCATACTTGGATAGATTATAACAGAGATGCTAGCTTTTCGGTAACTGAAAAAGTGGCAGCAGATATAAACACAGGTTCATTAGGCACGGGCACTTTAAAAGTTCCTACCACTGCACTAGAAGGCAATACTTTAATGCGCGTAAGACTTGGCTATTGGGATAATACTTACAGCCCATGTGGCACCACATTAGGCGAGGTAGAGAACTATCCAGTAGAAATTAGAAAAGTGCCATTATTAAGTTATAGTGGAGATACTGCTATATGCGAAAGCACTAAATCGATGGTAAAATATAACGGCACGTTGGTAGATTCTGTAAAATGGTCGCTAAGTAATGGTGTAAAGATTTTTTCTTACAAAGGCGATTCTTTTAGCACAGTTTCTTTACCTGCTGCTAAATATTCTATTACGGTAAGAGCTTATAAATATGGTATTCTATATACAAAACCTTATGCCAATGCTTTTAGAATAATTGCTAAACCTACTGTTTCTGCAGGTGCAGATACTAGAATATGTATAAATAAAAGTGTTATATTAACAGGTATTAGCACCGATACGTTATCATGGAATTATGGCATTTCAAATGGTATTTCTTTTAATCCAATCATTACAAAACTATATGTATTAACTGCCAAAAACGCCAGAAACTGCAAAAATACTGATACAGTAAAAGTAACTGTTGACTCATTGCCATATGTTAACGCAGGTATAAATCAAAGAATTTGCAAAGGAAATTCTGCCACTTTAAGTGGAAACGGAGCAGGAACATTAACTTGGAATAATAATGTAATTAATGGTGCGACATTTACACCTTCCGTTTCAAATTCTTATGTGATAACTGCTACCAATACTTTAGGCTGCATAAAAACAGATACAACAATGATAAGTTTAGATACTTTACCTAAAGCTTTTGCGGGTATCAACCAAAGAAATTGTTTTAAAATTAAAGTTGTTTTAAATGGTTCTGGAGATGGTACTTACGCATGGAATAATAATGTTATAAATGGTGTAGCATTTGCACCTAAAATAACACAATCATATATTTTAACAGTAACAAACCCCAATAATTGTATTGGTTTGGATACTGTATTAATAACAGTTGACACCTTGCCTTTGGTAAATGCAGGAGTAGACAAAAATATATGTAATAAAGATTTTGTTACCTTGAATGGCAGAGGTGATGGGCAATTAACTTGGGATAATGGTATTCAAAACAATATTTCTTTTAAACCTAATAATTCAAGTTCTTATGTTTTAACATCTAAAAATGTTAACAATTGCTTGAAAAAAGATACTGCAAACATAACAGTCAATAAACCTGATACGGGTATTACTAAATTAAATAATACTACCTTACAAGCCAATGCCATATCTGCCCAATACCAATGGATAAATTGTAATAACTTTCAAGTAATTCCAACGGCTACCAATAGAGAATATACGGCCACAGCTAATGGAAATTACGCAGTAGTAGTAACACAAAATAATTGTACCGATACTTCTAAATGCATTAATTTATTACCATTAAGTGTTACACAAATTATTCAATCAGATATGTTAAAAATATATCCGAATCCTACAAATGGAATTATAACTGTAGAGTATAAAAGTAATAAATTATTTTCATACATATTAACCGACTTAAATGGAAAAATAGTATTAAAATCTTCTTCTAATATATTAAACAGAGCGAATATTGTGCTTGATATTTTTGAAAGTGGCATTTATATTATTTCCATTAAAGACGCTGACAGATTGAGTAAAAATGTAATGATAAATTTAGTAAAATAATAGCTAAAAACTTAGGACAATAAAAATCCCTCAATCTAAATTGAGGGATTTTTTTAGAATATTTATTTAAAGAATAATAAATCTCTGTACTTAGGAAGTTTCCAAGCATCATTATCTATTAGTTCTTCTAATTTATCTGCACTTTCGCGAATACTTTCAAAGTATGGTTTTACTTTATCGCAATAAGCCTTAGCACGTTTATCAGCATGCGACAAGTTATTCGCTTTTCTGCGTTCTTCGGTCATTTTTGCATTGTTTTCCCAAATAGCATTCACATTTTCAGATATTTCTTTTGCTATTTCATTCAATGCTTTTGTGGTACTTTTAGCATGTCCAATTCTGGCTAAACCTTCAATAGAATCTATTAATTGTTTTTGATAATTTACAGCTGAAGGTATTACATAGTTTTTTACCAATTCGCCTAATATTCTGCCTTCTATTTGCACCTTTAATAAATAATTTTCAAATTTAATTTCAGTACGGGCTTCTAATTCTTTGGTTGTGAAAATACCATTATTAATAAATAAATCGTGTGTTTTTTTGGTATTATAAGCATCCAAAGCATAAGGCGTAGTTTTAATATTATTTAAACCACGTTTAGCCGCTTCTTTTACCCACTCGTCACCATAACCATTGCCTTCAAAAATTATTTTTTTGCTGCTTTTGATATACCCTCTTAATATTTGCTCAATAGCCTCTGTTTTACTTATTTTTTTCTTCATTAAGGCATCCACTTCTTTTTTAAAGTTAGCTAATTGATTGGCCATAATAGTATTTAAAACAATAATGGCATTAGCACAATGATCGCTACTGCCTACGGCTCTAAATTCAAATTTATTACCTGTAAAAGCAAATGGTGAAGTGCGGTTTCTATCCGTATTATCTAATAATATTTCTGGAATACGGTAAACATTAATGGTTTTTTCGCTTACTCTACTTGGTTTTTTACTTACTTTATCTGCCTCAAATTGGTTTAAAACTTCTGATAAAGTACTACCAATAAATACACTCATAATAGCTGGAGGTGCTTCGTTGGCTCCAAGACGATGGTCGTTTGCAGCAGTAGCAATACTTGCTCTTAATAAATCTGCGTTATCATAAACAGCTTTAATGGTATTGATAAAGAATGTCAAAAATTGTAAATTATCTTGAGGACTTTGCCCAGGTGAAAATAAATTTACACCTGTATCGGTTACAATACTCCAATTATTATGTTTGCCGCTTCCATTTACACCTTTAAAAGGTTTCTCGTGCCATATTACTTTTAAATTATGACGGTTAGCAACATTTTGCATTACATCCATTAATAAAGAATTGTGATCAATAGCTACATCAGCTTCTTCAAACATAGGTGCACATTCAAACTGTCCAGGTGCTACTTCATTGTGACGGGTTTTCAAGGGAATTCCTAATTTTAAAGCTTCTTGCTCAAAATCGGTCATGTAATTATAAACTCTATCCGGAATACTACCAAAATAATGATCTTCTAGTTGCTGCCCTTTGGCTGGCATATTACCTACCAATGTTCTACCTGCAAATACTAAATCTGGTCTTTTATTATACAACTCAGCATCTACTAAAAAGTACTCCTGTTCAATACCCAAACTCACTTTTGCATTTTTTACTTTTGCATCAAATAATTGGCAAACTTCCGTAGTAGTTTTGGTTAAAAAATTAGTTGATTTTATTAAAGGAGCTTTATAATCTAATGCCTCGCCTGTGTAGGCTACAAATATGGTAGGAATACATAAGGTTTTACCACTTGCTTTTTCCATAATAAAAGCTGGAGAAGAAGGATCCCAAGCACTGTAACCACGTGCTTCGAATGTATTGCGGATACCACCATTTGGAAAACTAGAAGCATCTGGCTCTTGTTGTACTAAAGCTTTTCCGCTAAAAGATTCAACTCCGGTATCAATGCCAGTAGGGTCGAAAAAGGCATCATGCTTTTCGGCAGTAGCACCACGCAATGGTTGAAACCAATGGGTATAATGGGTAGCACCTTTGCTTATTGCCCAATTTTTCATGCCATCGGCTATTTGGTCGGCCATTTTTCTATCCATACTTTTGCCTGTATTGCGGGCTTCGTTTACCGCTTTTATAGCGTCTTTGCTAACATACTCGGCCATGGCTTGTGGTCCAAAAATGTTTTCTCCGAAGAATTCAGAAATTTGTTTCATTTTTTTTGGTTGATTTGATATTTGACTTACTGACATAATTTTTTAGTGCTGCAAAAATATGTTACTTGAGAAAAATCCAAACGTTTAAAATATTAATTAACCTAAATTTAATACAAAATATATCATATATAATGAAAAAATAGATAATAATCATCATATTTGTATCATAATTGAAAAAAATTAGTGAATATAAAATATCTGAAAGTTACGCTATTGTAAAAAATAGTGTAGAAAGCTACCGTAGTTTGGCAGAATTAAACGGTTTCTTAAAATCAAAATCTCTGGAAACCCTTGCTTCAGAATATACGAACGCTTATGCTTTAGAAATTAAGTATGCTCTAGAAATAGAAAATAATTGGATTTCGCCTTTGCGCTTATTTGAAACTTTAAGCCTCAATAAAAAATCAAATGATAGAAATTTACATATTTTAAAGCTGTGTTTAGAGCATTTCAGGCAATTTCCTTTGCTGAATTCTATTTCCTTACAACCTATATTATTAAATGAATTTGGTAAAAAGCTTAAACCACACGAGGAACTTACTATTTTAACTTTTAAAAAAGAATTTAATTTATATCTATCAGAAAACGATACGGAAGATGGACTTTTACAAGCCATTTTACTATTTGGCTATGTGTTACATTTCAAACCTTTTCAAGTAGCCAATCAGTATTCGGCTATGTATGTTTTCTTATCTATTTTAAAAGAAAAAAAAATACTCAATTTACCCATATTACCTTTAGTGCAATATATTAAGCAAGATTTTAAAACGGTAAATGATTTATTGTTTGATGCATTTGAGTATAAGAATACTCAACCATGGGTTATTTTTATGCAAAATTTGATTTATACAACTAGCCAATTTAAACTGAATCAGCTATTACAAATAGAGAGTTTAAAAAAGGTAACTATTGATCAACTTGCTAAATACCCTCATATTAATTTACCAGTTTCACCTTTAACATACATTTTGTTTTCGCATATTTATATCAAAGCAACTTACCTTATTGAAACCTTAAACTGCCATAGACAAACAGCTTACGCCTATCTAAATCATTTACAACAAATGGGCATTTTAATTGAAAAAAAAGTGGGAAGAGAAAAATTATATTTGCATAAACGGTATATGGATTTGATTTTGTAAAATAAAGGTATACCAATTATATTCGTGGTATGATTATAAAATATATATATTCCTAAATAATGAAACTTTACCATATTGTTTCATTAATTATAATCCTTAGCTATACTTGCAGTAGTGAAAGTAAATTCATCTATCAAAATGAAACAAAAGAACTCAGTGTTTCAAATGTAGAAATTCCTTATGATATCACAATTAAAACAATCAATATATTGTTAGCCTTATGCGACAATAAATGCCAAGGCATAGTACCTGTGCCAGCAGGAATATGCAATGGACAGCACTGTGACAGTAGTTTATATTGGGGTTATGGTATGATATTCGTTCTTATTTCAAAAAAAGTAAAGAATGGAAATTGGTAAAAACCATTGCCATAGATTCTATAAAAATGGAGCGTGTGGTTTTTAAACATGTTTCTAAAAATTATTATTTAATTGCTGATGCTTACAATGGTAAATATATAAAAACTTGTACTCAAGATTTTTTGAAAAGTTGTGCTGGTAGTTTAAAGGATACTATTCAAATAAATAATAAAGTTTTAGGTATTAATGGAAATACTGAATTATTGAGTTATATTGGCCATGATGGTTTAATGGATTTTGAATTGAATGATACCTTTGTCAATACAGATGGTAAAAAAAGAGATTGTATTATTTTGCCTGTATTAGCAAAAGCTATTTTGCTCCTTATTTAATTCCTACTAAAGCCAACCCTTTCGTGTGGACCACAGGATTAATGTACCCCGAGGTCTACACCTTGCACGATGCCATAACGGGTTTTATAAATAATGAAAATGTAGAAATGATTAGAACACGCGCTGCAATGGCTTATTCAAAATACCATCCTTCTTGAAGCGCTGCCTGCGCTAAAAGGCTTTTGATAACTGGATTTTAGTTAAACTATTTTATTTCTTCAAAATCTACATATTCGCCCTCATCATTTTTTTCTTTTTGAGAGGATGCTTTTTGCGAATTCTGACTGGTATTTTGTTGATTAACTTTTTGATTTAAATCGTTCATTTGCTCACTAAAACCTTTTTGCACTTTTTTAACAGCAAAAAACATTCTGAGAAATTGCCAGATTAAATATACAATAAAAATATTGAAAAGAATTTTACCCATTATAATAGTTTACAAAACTAAATACTATTTCACTTACACCAAATTATTTTCGACTAAATATTCAGCAATCTGTATGGCATTGGTAGCTGCCCCTTTGCGCAAATTATCTGCTACTATCCAACAATTAAGGGTATTTACCTGTGTTTCATCTCGTCTTATTCTACCTACAAATACGGCATCTTTATTATGAGCATTTAATGGCATTGGATAAATTAAATTTTTAAGGTCATCTTGCAAAATAATACCATCCGAGTTGGCTAATAAAGTTTTTACTTCCTCAATATCAAAATCATTTTCAAACTCAATATTTAAACTTTCACTATGACCACCCATTACTGGCACACGCACAGCAGTAGCAGTAAGTTGTATCGAATTATCCCCCATTATTTTTTTAGTTTCATTTACCATTTTCATTTCTTCTTTGGTATATCCATTGTCCATAAATACATCAATATGCGGCAGTAAATTCATATCAATAGTATAGGGATAAGCTTTTTCTCCTTCAATATTGGCGCGTTCATTCATCATTTGATCAACCGCTTTTTTACCTGTACCAGTAACACTTTGATAAGTACTAACTACAATACGTTTAATTTTATATTTTGAATGCAACGGTTTTAAAACTACAACCATTTGAATGGTGCTGCAATTAGGGTTTGCGATAATCTTATCTTTTTTGGTTAATACATTTGCATTTACCTCGGGTACTATTAATTTTTTGTTGTCATCCATACGCCAAGCAGATGAATTATCTATTACGGTGGTGCCTAATTCGGCAAACTTGGGCGCCCACTCTAAACTTGTATTGCCACCTGCAGAAAATAAGGCAATATCTGGTTTTAAATTAATAGCCTCTTGCATACCAATGACTTTATAAGTATTATTTTTAAAATAAATACTTTGTCCAATAGATTTTTCGGATGCTACTGGCAACAATTCAGTAACTGGAAAATTTCTTTCCTCTAAAATTTCTAACATTTTGGTACCTACTAAGCCAGTAGCACCTACCACAGCTATTCTCATGTTACAAAAGTAATTATTTTATTTAGGTTATGATATAAAAAAATTAACCTTTACATCTACTAAATACTACAACTTGAGAAGTAAATAGTATAATAAAAACAAATATTTGTTTGATAAACTAACTAAAAGTATAAATTTGTGACCTTTATTTAATCAAAAATATATTCATAAAATGAGTAATGAAACTATCCACAGCAATTTGAATCCATTGGATTCGATGATGAAGCGCTTTGATGAAGCCGCTAAAATTATAGGTTTAGATGAATCGGCCTACAATACTTTAAAATACCCAATGCGCATAGTTACAGTGCATTTGCCAGTGATAATGGACAATGGCAAAGTGCAAGTTTTTGAAGGTCATAGAGTTCAACATAGCACTACTTTAGGACCGAGCAAAGGCGGTATACGTTACAGCATGGATGTTAATTTAGATGAGGTAAAAGCCTTAGCTGCTTGGATGACATGGAAAACAGCTGTAGTAGGTATTCCTTATGGTGGCGCTAAAGGTGGAATTACTTGCGACCCTAAAAATATGAGTAAGGGAGAATTAGAAAGATTAACACGTGCCTATGCCGCTTCTATGAGTGATGTATTTGGCCCAGATAAAGATATTCCTGCTCCTGATATGAATACTGGCCAACAAGAAATGGCTTGGATAGTAGATGAATATTCAAAAATTAAAGGTCAATACACACCTGCTGTTATTACAGGCAAACCTATTTCTATGGGTGGTTCACTTGGAAGAGTAGAAGCAACTGGAAGAGGTGTTATGGTGTGTACGCGTTCTGCTATGGCTAAAATGGGATTAAAACCAGAAGAATGCACCTGTGTAGTTCAAGGTTTTGGTAATGTAGGTTCTATTTCTGCTAAATTGATAGAAATGTTAGGTGTAAAAATAATAGGTATTAGCGATGTTACTGGTGGATATTACAATTCTGAAGGTATAAGTGTTGAAGAAGCCATGGCGTTCACTAAAGCGAATGGGAATTTAGGTGGTTACAATGGTGGTAAAAAAATAAGCAATTCAGAACTACTAGAAAGCGAGTGTACTATATTAGTTCCTGCTGCTATGGAAGATCAAATAACAGCTGATAATGCAAGTAATATTAAAGCCAAATTGATAGTAGAAGGTGCTAACGGACCAACAAGTGCTAATGCTGATAAAATATTAAATGACAAAGGTATCATTATAGTACCTGACATTTTAGCCAATGCCGGTGGTGTTACTGTATCCTATTTTGAATGGGTGCAAAACAGAATGGGTTATTTTTGGACAGAAGAACGTGTAAACAGAAGAGCAGATAGAGTTATGAAAAGTGCCTTTGATAATGTTTTTGAAACCGGAAAATCTCATAAAGTAAGTTTAAGAACAGCAGCTTATATAGTAGCCATAGAAAAAGTAGCCACAACTCAAAAATTCAGAGGAGTATTTTAGATGTTAATGCATAGAGAAGGTTATAAAATAATAATAGTTACGTTGCTAATTTTAGCTGGGTTAAATATTGCTGTGATGTCATTTTTAGGAGACATTCATATTGTATCACGCATTGTATTGGCTATTTCATTGGTATTTTTTATTTTGATTCTTCAATTTTTTAGAAATCCAGCAAGAAACACCATTTTAAATGAAAACCATGTAATAGCGCCCGCTGATGGCACTGTTGTAGTAATAGAAGAGGTAGAAGAACCTGAATATTTTAAGGATAAACGCAAACAAGTTAGTATTTTTATGAGTCCAATAAATGTGCATGTTAACCGAAATCCTATTTCAGGAACAGTTAAATATGCCAAATACCATCCTGGTAAGTATTTAGTAGCTTGGCATCCAAAAAGCAGTACTGAAAATGAAAGAACTACTGTTGTAATTGCCAATAGCAGAGCAGAAGTATTGTTCAGACAAATAGCTGGTGCCCTTGCAAAACGTATAGTTTACTATGTAA
The DNA here is from genome assembly GCA_013205405.1 of Bacteroidota bacterium. GTDB lineage: Bacteria > Bacteroidota > Bacteroidia > NS11-12g > UBA955 > JABMMZ01. The sequence continues at coordinate 27,561 of JABMMZ010000065.1, forward strand.
AAGAAGGCGATCAAGTACAACAAGGTGGCGAAATGGGCTTTATAAAATTTGGTAGCCGTATAGATTTATATTTACCATTAACAGCAACCATTCATGTTACTTTACAACAAAAAGCCAAAGGGGGCGAAACCGTAGTTGCTACTTTGGCTTGATAATTGAAATAAAAATAATATATTTGAAGTAATCAAATTAAACCAAATAATAATATGAAAAAAATAATTTTATCAATTTGCTTATTCGTAGCTATAGCGACTGTAAGTAATGCTCAAACACCACCTAAAAAAGGAAAAAAACCAACACCAGCTGTACAGCAAGCACATCCTGAGAATGCAGCAACAACTACTGCACCTGCAACTACTGCGCCTGCTTCTACTGCGCCTGCAACTACTGAAACTAAACCTGCTACAGAAGCACCTGCTTGCTGCAAAAAGAAAGCAGCTACTTGTTGCAAGAAAAAAGTATAGTTTATTAACTTACAACATTTTAATAATTAAAAGCCCTAATAATTTAGGGCTTTTTTATTTTTTCATTATTTTTGCGCCCTAAATTATTATTTTTTGAAACATTTATTCCTTTTATTCTTTTTACTCATATTTATCCCTGTTTTTTCGCAAATTGGTTATAAAATACAGGCTAATTTAGTAGCTAAAAATAATATACAAATAGATGGGTTAATAAGTGAATTGTCATGGAAAAATGCCGACAGCATTCATCAATTTTGGCAAAACTTTCCCTACGATACATCAATAGCAGAAACTAAAACCACAGTTAAGGTTTTAACAGATGATAAGTTTTTATATATTGCTGCTAATTGCTACGATGGCCTAAAAGGTAATTATATAGTTACCTCCTTAAAAAGAGATTTCTCTTATCCTAAAAGCGATGCCTTTTCTGTTCATATAGATCCATTTAACGACAATGCCAATGGCTTTGCATTTACTGTTAGTCCATTTGGTGTGCAACGAGAAGGACTGATACAAAATGGCGGCAACCAAGGCGTAACTACCGACTGGGATAATAAATGGCTTACAGAAACAAAATTGCATTCATGGGGCTATACTGTTGAAATGGCTATTCCGTTTAAAAGTTTGCGGTACAACAATGGCGATAGTATTTGGCATATTAATTTTTCGAGAAACGATTTAAAACGAAACGAAAACAGTACATGGAAACCTGTGCCTCGAAATATGAATATTGCAAGTTTGGTAAATACTGGTATTTTAAAATGGCAGACGCCTCCTCCTAAACAAGGTTTTAATGCCGCCATCATACCTTATATAATTGCCTCTATTAATCAACCCAATAGTCAGAAAGATGAATTTTCACAAAAATACAATGCTGGTTTAGACGCTAAAATAGTGCTCACACCATCTCTTAATTTAGATATTACTACAAATCCAGATTTTGCTCAGGTAGAGGTTGATAGACAAGTGATAAATTTAACACGCTTTAGCATTTTTTTTCCTGAAAGACGCAATTTTTTTATTGAAAATTCGGATTTATTTGCTTCATTTGGATTTAGACAAATTCGCCCTTTTTTTAGCCGACAAATAGGGCTTAAAAAGGGGATTAATATTCCAATTTATTATGGCGTTCGACTAAGCGGAAAATTTGATGCCAACTGGCGAATAGGTGCTATGAATATTCAAACCAACGATTCAAATAATTATAGTGTAGCAGCCTTTCAGCGGAAAATATTCAGCAGTAGTAATATTGCAGGTATATTAGTAAACAAAGTACAACTATTTAATCCTGAAAAATTTAACCGTGTAGCAGGTTTAGATTATAATTTACAAAGTAAAAATGGTAAATGGTTAGGTAAAGCTTTTTGGCACCAATCCTTTAGTGAAGTAAAAAATAACAACTCTTTTGCCAATGCCACCTGGTTATACTTTACAGATAAAACCATGTATTTTATGTGGAACCACGAATATGTAGATAAAACTTTTAATGCTACTACTGGCTTTGTACCCCGTACGTCTTACTATGATATGAAAACGGGCAAAACCTTAATGCTCTCTTATTTTAGAATTGAGCCTGAAGCTGGTTATAAATTTTTTCCAAAATCAAAACTTATTAATAATATAAACCCTGAAGTTTATAGTGATATTTATAAAAATTCAGATTGGAGTAAGAACGATATTTTAGTAACACCTTCGGTAGCAATTAATTTTCAAAATAGTGCCATTGCTTCTGTTTTATATAATATTCATCAAACTAATTTATTGTTCGATACTGATGTATTAGGCAATGGTAAAGATACTTTTTACAAAGGAATTTATAATTATAGATATTTTTCAGCTTTTTTTCAATCAAACAAACGCAAGTTATTTTCTTACTATTTAAATTCTACTATTGGTGAATTTTACAATGGCAAAAGACAAAATTTTAAAGCTGATTTAAGTTATAGAATTCAACCTTATTTTATATTTGGACTGAGTAGTTCTTTAGATTTAATTCAAATAAATTATGCCACTAAAAAATTAGATAGAAGCTTGATTTTAATAGCCCCATCAGTTGAAATTTCCTTTACTAAAAAACTATTTTTTACCACCTTTGCTCAATACAATTCGCAATTAGATAATATTAATATCAATACACGGTTACAATACCGTTTTAAACCAATGAGTGATTTCTATCTAGTTTACAGCGATAATTATTTTACTACTTGGAAAGCCAAGAATAGAGGAATTACTTTAAAATTGGTGTATTGGTTGAATACTTAAACTACAACATTCACAATTCTACCTTTTACTACTATTATCTTTTTAGGGGCTTTGCCTTCTAAGTATTTTTGAGTTTGCTCGTTTGCAATTACTTCATTTTCAATCTCTTTTAGATCTTTATCTAAAGCAAAATTGAGATTGAATTTTACCTTGCCATTAAATGAAATAGGGTAATTAAATTCATTTTCTATTAAATATTCAGCATTAAATAATGGCCATTCGGCTTTTTCTATACTTTGTTGGTTACCACATAATTTATAAAGTTCTTCAGTAATATGCGGTGCATAAGGCGATAATAAAATAATAAATTTTTCTAAAATGGCCAATTTATTACACTTTAAATCTTGCAACTCGTTTACACATACCATAAAGGCACTAACAGAGGTATTAAAGCTAAAATTTTCTATGTCTTCTGTAGCTTTTTTGATAGTTTTGTGTAAAATTTTAAGTTCAGCTTTTGTAGGTTCCTCTTGACTAATTGCAAAATCTTCGTTGGCATTATTGTGAAATAAACGCCAAGTTTTTTTCAAAAAGCGGTGAACGCCTTCAATGCCCTGTGTACTCCATGGTTTGGCATCTTGCAATGGCCCTAAAAACATCTCATATAAACGCAAAGTATCTGCACCATATTGAATACAAATATCATCGGGGTTTACTACGTTATGCCAACGTTTGGACATTTTGCCTACTTCATTTCCACACAATAATTTGCCATCTTCTAGCTCAAATTCTGCATTTTGAAATTCAGAAGGACGCCATTTTTTTAAGCCTTCGATATTTACTACATTATTTGAAACTAAATTAATATCTATATGTATTGGAGTAGTTTGATAATTATCTTTTAACCCAAACGAAATAAATTTATTTTCCTCATTTACTCTATATATGAGCATTGACATACCTTGTATCATTCCTTGATTTACCAATTTCTTAAATGGTTCTTCAAAAGGAACAATGCCTATATCTTTTAAAAATTTACACCAAAAACGGCTATACAATAAATGCCCTACTGCATGTTCGCTACCGCCAATGTATAAATCTACATTTTGCCAATAATTAATCGCATTTTTATTAGCCAATGCTTCCGTATTATTAGCATCCATATACCTTAAATAATACCATGATGATCCTGCCCATCCTGGCATAGTAGTGTTTTCTAGAGGATTGCCTTTGTATTGCCAATTATCTGCTCGTGCCAATGGTGGTTCGCCTGTTTCGGTAGGTAAATATTTATCTACTTTTGGCAATATTAGAGGCAAATCACTTTCATCCATTGTTTTGGGTATGCCATTATCATAATAAACTGGAATAGGCTCTCCCCAGTATCTTTGGCGCCCAAATACAGCATCTCGCAATCTAAAATTAATTTTACCCTTACCTAATTGTTTTTCTTCTATAGTTTGTATGGCTTTCTTAATAGCATCTTTTACGTCTAAGTCATTCAAAAAATCAGAATTTATCATTTTACCAATTTTTAGATCATAGGAGGCCCCTCCAAAATCCTCCCCAATAAGGAGGACTTCCTTTTCTGGTAAAACTACTTCTTTAATAGGCAAATTAAAATGTTTTGCAAAAGCATAATCTCTGCTATCATGCGCTGGAACGGCCATTACAGCGCCTGTGCCATAGCCTGCTAGTACATAATCGCCTATCCAAATAGGTATTTGTTTACCAGTAAAAGGATGCTTAGCATAAGTTCCAGAAAATACGCCTGTAATATTTTTAACATCAGCTTGTCTTTCTCTTTCACTGCGTTTTTTGGTGGTATTTATATACTCTAATACTGGTTCTAAATAATCTTTATGCGTAATTTGTAATACCAATTCATTTTCTGGCGCTAATGTTAAATATGAAACACCAAAAATAGTATCTGGACGAGTAGTAAAAACTTCAATAAAAAAAGAATTTTCAATTGGGTTATCGATATTATTTTCTAAAGTATATATTTCCTTTGCCTCATCCTCCTTATTATCGGAGCGGGCTTTTATCCCCTTTTCCGCAGTAGAATTGCAACTCGGTTTGTAGTATTTTATAAAATCTTTTATTTTGTTTAAAACACTTTCAACATTATTTGTGATTTCATCATTTGTGAATCTTAATATCTTAAATCCTAGTTCATTTAATATTAATGTTCTATTCTCATCTGAGATAATATTATCAGGTAAACTATGAATTAATCCATCTATTTCTAATATTAAAGAATATTCGAACGATACAAAATCAACAATAAATTTATTGATAATATATTGCTTTCTGAATTTTATGTTTTCAAATTGTCTATCCCTTAAAATTTTCCATAAAATGTCTTCTTCCTTAGTAGGATTTTCTTTTTGGGTTTTGGCTAATTTTATAAGTTTGTGGTAAGTATCTTTGTCTGCTGCTTCAAACGACACACTGCTATTTTTTGCTTTGGAAGGTGCTTTAACTATTTCCCCACTATTGTTGATAGGTATTTGAGTTAAAACATTTGAATCCACCTCAAACTTTATAGAACATCCTTCGCTTTTCCCTATCCAATTGCGTTGGGCTTCCTTAATACTATCTGTCCAATCTAGGGTTTCTAAATCATTTAATAGTCTATCGGCATAAGCTGAAATTCTTAAACTCCATTGACTCATCAATTTTCTTTCTACAGGATAACCGCCTCTTTCGCTTACGCCTTCTTTTATTTCATCATTGGCTAATACAGAACCCAGAGCAGGACACCAATTCACCATTATTTCGCTTAAGAAGGCCAATCTAAAATTGAGCAATTCACCCGTCTTTTGTTTTTCTGTAAATTTTCTCCATTCAAGCTTAGTAAAATTTATTTTGTCAGATTGGTAACCATTCTTTTCAAATATTTTAATTAAAGATGAAATATCTTCTGCTTTATTGGTTTTTGGATTATACCAACTATTAAATAATTGAATAAAAATCCATTGTGTCCACTTGTAATAATCAGGGTTTGAAGTTCTAATTTCTTTATCCCAATCAAAAGAAAATCCTATTCTATCTAATTGTTTGCGGTAACGTATTATATTCTCATGTGTAGTAATAGCAGGATGTTGTCCTGTTTGAATAGCATATTGCTCGGCAGGTAATCCAAAGGCATCATATCCCATGGGGTGCAGCACATTAAATCCTTTGTGGCGTTTAAAGCGAGACACAATATCGCTAGCAATATAGCCAAGTGGATGGCCAACGTGTAAGCCTGCACCACTAGGATAAGGAAACATATCTAATACATAGTACTTGGGTTTATCCGAAATATTTTCTGCTTTGAATGTTTTATTTTCTGCCCAGTATTTCTGCCAGTTTTCTTCTATTGAATTAAAATGATAAGATGCCATAATTTACAAAGTGCAAAAATAACAGAAATAAACAGATGGGGACAATTACAATTAAAGAAATTATACAAATTAAATAATGTAATGTAAATTGCGCCTTATATTTTGGATACAAACAAAACTTATAAAAAACGTACTTCATTTTGGCCTACTATTATTAGTATGTCGCTTGTATTGTTCATTATTGGGCTTATAGGGCTTATTAGTATTCATACCAAACAGTTACTATCGCATTATAGAAATAATTTTGAAGTTTATGTATATTTTACTTTAGAAACAACTGCAGAGCAAGCGAAAGCAAGCGAAGTGGAAATAAAAAAATTGACTTTTGTTAATAGTTCCACATTTTTAGACAAGGAAATAGTCGCACGTAAGGAAATTCAATCTACTGGCAACGACTTTATAAAAACTTTAGGATATAATCCATTTCCTCATAGTTTAGAAGTACACATTAATGCAGAAATGGTAGATGCTCAAACAATGACTAATGTAGAAAAAGCATTAAGAAAAATAGCCAATGTAGATGATGTAAAATATGCAAAGAATGAATTTGGAAAAGATTTATTGACTCAGATAAATACTAACTTTAAAACTGTAGAGTTGGTATTATTAGCCATTGCCGTAATATTGCTATTAATTGCAATTGCTTTAATTAATAGCACTGTTAGACTTAATATGTTTGCCCGAAGATTTATAATCAAAAGTATGCAGTATGTAGGCGCTTCCGATTGGTTTATTATTAAGCCATTTATTGGCATGTATTTAACCTATGCAATAGTCTCTTCGCTTATTGCTATTGGCCTGTTAGGCAGCATTGTTTACTTATTCGAAAAACAAATGAATGAGAGTAATTGGCAATTATTTTTACCTCAATATGGATTACTAGCAGGATTTTTACTACTTTTGGCAATTGTAATTGTACTTGCAAGTGTATTTTTCTCAACAAGACGTTACTTAAAATTAAAAATAGACCAATTATATTAATTAAAAATAATGGCAACAGCAACTAAAAAACAACCAATTAAAGGTAAAACTCAACCTAAAACTGAGAACAAATTCTTTGTATTTAAAAAACAAAACTACATTTTATTAATAGCCAGTGTAGCAGTTATCATTATTGGATTTATAGTAATGGGCAGTGGCGAAGGTCAACCTTTTGATGCACCTATAAAAATAACAGTAGCGCCAATTATAGTAATGATAGGCTTTATATTGGGTGCTGTTTCAATATTGTACACGCCTAAGCAAGCAGAAAGCAATAACAATCCTGAGTAATTTTATATTTCAGGTGTGAATATTATTTATTCTATTTTAATAGGTATTATAGAGGGCTTAACAGAATTTTTACCTGTTTCTTCTACTGGTCATATGATATTAACCGAGTGGTTATTAAAACTCAATACTTCCGAATTTCTTAAATTATTTACAGTTGCTATTCAATTAGGAGCCATATTAGCCGTAGTAGTATTGTATTGGAAACGCTTTTTTAAATCTATTGATTTTTACCTTAAATTGTTAGTTGCTTTTATACCATCGGCCGTTATTGGTTTTTTATTTAATGATACCATTGATGCGCTTTTAGAAAGTCCGCTTACGGTAGCTATAGCATTGGTTTTAGGAGGTATTGTATTATTGTTTACAGATAAATGGTTTGAAAAAAATAGTGAAGTAGAGCAAGAGGTATCCTACTTACAAGCATTAAAAATAGGGGCGTTTCAAATAATGGCTTTGGTACCAGGTGTGTCTAGAAGCGGTGCTACTATTTTTGGTGGGTTGCAGCAGACCTTATCGCGCAAGCAAGCAGCAGAGTTTTCATTCTTTTTAGCGGTGCCTACCATGTTGGCTGCTACAGGTTATAAGTTGTTAAAATATATAAAAGCCAATGGTATAAATGAAGAAGAAATAAAGCATTTGGCCATTGGCAATTTGGTTGCTTTTATAGTTGCTGTTATTGCCATTAAAGCCTTTATTGGTTTATTAAATAAATATGGATTTAGGCCTTTTGGCTATTACAGAATAATAGTTGGATTAGCTATAATCGGGTTTTTATTATTTTGACTTTATTATTCATTCTTAACTATTCCCTCCTTCTGCGCGCATTTGCGGAAAGAATAATACTTCTTGAATACTGGCTTGGTTGGTCATTAACATGGTAAGTCTATCTATACCAACGCCTAAACCGGCCGTAGGTGGCATACCGTATTCTAAAGCACGCAAGAAATCTTCATCTAAAGGCATTGCCTCATCATCGCCTTTGCCTGCCAAGCGCAATTGGTCTTCAAAACGTTCACGTTGGTCAATAGGATCGTTTAATTCGGTATAGGCATTGGCTATTTCTTTGCCATTTACAAATAATTCAAAACGCTCTACTAAGCCCTCTGTAGTTCTATGCTTTTTGGTTAAAGGACTCATCTCTATAGGATAATCAGTAATAAAAGTAGGTTGTATGCAATGTTTTTCGCATTTGGCACCAAATATTTCGTCTACCAATTTGCCTTTCCCCATGCTGGCTTCTGTATGAATACCAAGGGTACGGCAAGTCTCTCGCAATTGCTCTTCATTCATAGCAGAAATATCTACACTTGTATGTTCCATAATGGCTTCAAACATTGTTAAACGTTTGTAAGGGCGAGCAAAACTAATGGTATTTTCGCCTACTACTAATTCGGTAGTTCCGTTTACATCTTTGGCTACATTTTCTATCATTATTTCGGTGTAGTCCATCATCCAGTTGTAATCTTTATAAGCTACATAAATTTCTAAACCAGTAAATTCTGGATTATGTGTTCTATCTATTCCCTCGTTTCTAAAATTTTTAGCAAACTCAAATACGCCATCAAAACCACCAACTATCAGGCGTTTTAAATACAATTCGTTGGCTATTCTTAAATACAAATCCATATCCAAGGCATTATGATGTGTAGTAAAAGGTCGTGCTGCGGCACCGCCATGAATGGCTTGTAAAATAGGGGTTTCTACTTCGTAATAACCATCATTAATAAAGGTATTTCTTAAGGATTGTAACACTTTGCTACGCTTAATAAATGTTTCTTTTACTTGCGGATTTACAACCAAATCTACATATCGCATGCGGTAACGCAACTCAGGGTCGGTAAAGGCATCATATATTACGCCATCTTTTTCTTTAGGCAAAGGCAATGGATTTAAAGTTTTAGCCAATACTTTTAAAGAAGTAACATGTATAGAAATTTCGCCTGTTTGTGTTAAAAATACATAACCCGTTATACCTATAAAATCACCAATATCTAACAATTTTTTAAATACATCATTATAAAGTGTTTTATCTTCGGTAGGGCATAGTTCGTCACGGTTTAAATACAATTGTATTTTACCCGTACTATCTTGCAGCGTAGCAAAACTAGCCTTTCCCATCACTCTAAAAGTCATAATTCGGCCAGCAATACTAATATTTTGATAGACTTCCTTATTGTTTTCAAAATTTTGCTTTATATCGGCAGAGTTGCCAGTTACTTCAAATAATTCTGGTGGATAAGGATTTATGCCTAAAGCTCTTAACTGATCTAGTTTTTGTCTCCGTTGTATTTGTAATTCGTTTAATTCTGACATTTATTAAAAATAAGATTGCAAAAATAGGACTAAATATTAATAAATTTTTACCTCTTTAGGCAACAAAAATCAATAAATATGTATCTTTGTTATAATAATAAATGAATCAACGTATTAATAGTGTAACTTTAAATATAAAGTATTGTATTGCGCATGCTATTATTTTAATATGCTTATTATTTACTGCTCATACCTCAGTATCTCAAAATTTATTAACTGAAAACAGAGGTCAACTGCCCTCTATTGTTAAGTATCATAAAACATTAAGCAATGGTTTTTTATATTACAAAGCCAAGGGTTTTACAACATTATTACGCAATAATAACCAATATGATAGCCTTTGGGAACATTTTCATTTCAATAAAAAATTGAAAAAAGAATTTAAAGTAAATTTTCACCGTTTCGATGTCAATTTTGAAAATGCCAACATGGCCGATATTGAAAACAAATATCCTAATGTCACAAATTATAATTTTTTTATTGGAAAAGAGGCTAAAAATTGGGCTACCAATGTAAAAACTTACCATGAAATAATTTACCATAATATTTATTCAAATATAAACTTACAAGTTCAAAATTATGGCAAGGATGTAAAGCATAATTATGTTTTAAAACCCCAAGCAGCAGCCGAGCAAATTATATTAAGATACAGTTTTACAAATAAAATAGAGCTATTAAATAATCAATTAATTATTAGAACAAGCGTAGGTAAAGTAGTAGAACAAAAACCAATTACTTTTCAAATTATCAATGGAGATTCTGTTTTTATAGATTGTAAATACATTTTAAAAAAGGATAAAGAGGATTACCTGGTATCTTTCAAACTGAGTACTTACAATAAAAATTATGATTTAGTAATAGATCCTATTCTTGTATTTTCAACTTACAGTGGCAGTGCAGGCGATAATTTTGGATTTACAGCTACGCACGATAGTAGAGCAAACTTATACTCTGCCGGAATAGTAGATGGCGCACAAGGCATATTTCCTGTTACGGCAGGCGCCTTTCAAATGGTATATGGCGGCAGTTCTTCTGCAGGCAGAGCGCCTGCTAATTTAAAGTGTGATATTGGTATTAATAAATACGATAGTGCCGGAACCAGACTTTTGTACAGCACTTATTTAGGAGGCAATGACGATGAATATCCGCATAGCCTAGTAGTAGATAATAGCGATAATTTACTGGTAATGGGAACTACGTACAGTCGCAATTTTCCTTTAGATTCTTTTGGATACGATACCAGTTTTAATGGCAATACCGATATTTTTATTGTGAAATTAAGTAGATTGGGAGATAAACTTTTAGCGGGAACATTTATTGGTGGCAATGATTTTGATGGTTTAAATACCAGAAGCTTGCGCTATAATTATGCCGATGATTTTAGAGGTGATATTGTAGTAGATTCTGCAGATAATATATATGTTGCTAGCACAACTTATAGCAATAATTTTCCTCAAAAAAAGGCCTTTCAAGCTTTCAAAGGCTCCACACAAGAAGGTTGTATTTTTAGTTTTGAAAAAACATTAAAAACTCTGCGTTTTAGTAGTTTTGCAGGCGGAAATGATGATGATGCTTGTTATTCTGTAAGACTATTTGATAGTTTTGTATATGTAGGTGGAGGCACAGCAAGTAGTTTTATGAATTTTAATTTAAATGGCGCTAAAAATACTTATGGTGGCAAGCGAGATGGGTTTATTATTAAACTGAAAAATACAGGAGAATTTAGAAATAGTTCATACTTTGGAACCAACGAGTACGACCAAGTCCATTTTTTAGATATAGATGAGAATGGTCAGGTATATGCTGCCGGACAAACGGAAGGATTGGTAACCCGCACACCTGGCACTTATGGCACAGATAATACAAGTCAATTTATTATTAGAATGTCGCCTAACTTAGCCAATGTAAACCTAAGTACCACTTTTGGCAATAGGTTAAATAATCCTGAAATTTCTCCTTCCGCATTTTTAGTAGATAAGTGCGAAAATATATATTTTTCAGGATGGGGAAGTCCTATTACTGACGGTACTTTACATAGATTAACTACCGATAAATTACCTGTTACAAGTGGTGCAATTCAAAGTATTACGGATAAAAGCGATTTCTACCTATTGGTGTTAAATAAAAATGCTAAAAGCCTATTATATGCTACCTATTTTGGCGGTAATAAAACAGAAGACCATGTAGATGGTGGTACCAGTAGGTTTGATAAAAAAGGAGTAGTATACCAAGCAGTATGTGCCAGTTGCCCCGATGGTGGAGGTAATCAAGATTTTCCGACAACAACGGGCGCGCCTTTTACCTCCAATCCTAGTCCAAGGTGCAGTAATGCTTCTTTTAAAATAGATTTTCAGATTACCTTTCTAGTAGATGCTAAATTTATAGCTAATCCTGTAAAAGGCTGTGGACCCTTAAAGGTAACCTTTACAAATCAAAGTAAAAAAGCGAGGCAACAAGAGTGGGACTTTGGTGATGGCAGCCCTAAAGATACTGCTAGAAATCCGGTGCATACCTTTACCAAAAAAGGAAAATATATGGTTAAACTTAAAAGTATTGATAGTTTTAGCTGTAATATTTCTGAAAACGATAGTTTGGAAATAGAAGTTTTAGAAAGCCCAATTGCCGATTTTCAATATGAAGGTGATGTGTGTAATAGCAAAGTAAAATTTACTAACCAGTCATCCAATTATAAAAATCCTGAGTGGAATTTTGGTGACAGTGGAAATGCCATTACTAAAGAAGAAAATCCAACTCATTTGTATCAAAAAGATGGACGTTTTACGGTTCTATTAAAAGTAGAGCATCCTACAAGTGGTTGTATAGATACCCAAACTGCTGTAATTCAAATATTTAGCGATCCAAGTAAAAGTTTAAAAATACCCAATGTATTTACACCTAATGCTGATAATTTAAATGATTGCTACACTATAGACGGTGTTGACTTAGCTTGCGATAATGTAAAATGCTGGATTTATGACAGATGGGGCATTTTAGTATTTGAGGGCAAGCTACTTGAAAAATGTTGGAACGGACGATTGCAAAATTCTGGCCCATTAATGCCCGATGGAGTTTATTATTACCTTATGACTATAGAAAGAAAAAATACAAAGGAAGGCAATAAAATAATTAAAGTTAATGGCGTTATTCATTTATTAAAAGGGTAATATTATCCCTTTCTTTCACCTATTTGCTGACGCCACATAGCATAATACAGTCCTTTTTCTAGTAATAATTCCTCGTGTTTGCCATGTTCTATAATTTTCCCATGCTCAAGTATAAATATTTTATCAGCATGCATAATAGTGCTTAATCTATGAGCTATGATTATAGTTATGGTGCTATGATTGGTGTTAAGATTTTTTATGGTAGAGGTAATTTCTTCTTCTGTAATACTGTCTAGTGAACTTGTAGCTTCATCAAACACCAATAAACTTGGATTGCGCAATAAAGCCCTGGCAATAGATAAACGTTGTTTTTCGCCTCCACTCACTTTTACACCGCCCTCGCCTATCATTGTATCAATGCCATTATCGGCTCGAGCCAATAATTTTTGGCAACTCGCTTTTTCTAATACATCTCTTATTTGTTCGTCTGTAGCATGAGGATTTACAAATAGTAAATTTTCTTTGATAGTACCCGAAAACAACTGTGTATCTTGGGTTACAAAGCCTATTTTTTCTCTCAATTCATTTAAGTCTATCGCTTTACCATCTATTCCATCGTATAAGAGTTTGCCTTCCATAGGCTGGTATAATCCTACTAAAAGTTTTACCAAAGTGGTTTTACCTGAGCCACTAGGACCCACAAAGGCAATGGTTTCGCCTTTATTTACTTTGAAATTAATGTTTTCTAATGCAGTCGTTTTTGCACTTTGGTGTTTAAAAGACACATTTTGAAATTCAAAATTATCTAGTTTATCTAAAACACTCGGCATGGTTGGTTTAAACTCTATGGGTGTTTCAATTAAATTTTTAAAGTTTTCTAAACTTACTTCAGCCTCACGGTGAATAAGAATAATATTACCCAACTCTTGCAAAGGATTGAATAAAAAGAAGGAATAAAATAGAAAAGTGAAATATTTTCCTGGTGTTAAATTGCCTTGAAAAATAAGATACAATAATAAAAATACCATAATACTTCTTACAAATTGAACAGTAGTACCTTGCAGAAAACTTAAACTGCGAATATACTTTACCTTTTTTAATTCTAAACCTAAGATTTTAAAAGTTGTATTGTTTAATCTATTAATTTCTTGATTAGCCAAACCCAAACTTTTTACCAATTCTATATTTCTTAAACTCTCTGTAGTACTGCCTGCCAATGCTGTTGTTTCAACTACAATTTTCTTCTGCATTACTTTTATTTTCCTACTTAAAACAGAACTAATAAAACCAATAAAAATAATGGCAATAATATAAATAATAGTAACTTTCCAACTCACATTCAAGGAGTAAATCATTACAAAAACAATACCTACAATTGAGGTAAACAATATCCCAATAAATGATGTAATGAGTTTTTCAGAATCTGTTCTTACTTTTTGTAAAATAGAAAGGGTTTCACCGCTTCTTTGATCTTCAAAAGTTTGATAAGGGAGTTCTAAAGAATGTTTCAACCCATCAGCAAATACTTGCGCTCCTAACCTTTGTACAATAACACTGGTATAATAATCTTGAAAGTTTTTAGCAATACGCGAAACCATAGAAACGCCTACAGAACAAGCTATCCAAAACATCGCCAATTGCAAAAATCTATCTTTGGTTAAAGTTTTAATTGGTATAATTACTTCGTCTACCACATGGCCAGTAACCCAGGGGTCTAATAAGGAAAAACATTGATTGATAGTAGCCAATAAAAGCGCTACAAATACTGTTTTTTTTTGTTTTTTTAAATATTGAAATAAAATTTTCATGAAATACGGGTGCAAAGGTATCTTTTATTTTTAGAGATATAATAATAGTTATTTGCTATTGGGTAAATGTTATTGGTTATTAAGGATTATGTTTTTGTTATTGGTTACTAAGTTATTTCGGACACTGAGCTTGTTGAAGTTTATTAGTAATTGGGTTATACAGAAAAAAATGTATTTTTGATGTAGGATTTACTAAAATTGAAGCGAAAATTATTTATTTTATATTTATTGTTATTTTGTTTTGCAACTTGTAAGAAGAATCCTTATCCATTCCTTACTTTAGGCATAGATTTACAATCAGGATTTAATCATGATAAAGTTCAAGTATTTATTGACAATAATTTAATAACTGATAATACTTTCACGACTATGGCTATTTTAGACGTTTGAAAAAATGGTCAATTTAAAACAGAAAAAATATATGGAACTTATACTTTAAAAGTAATAATAAATTAGAAAATTTTAAAAACGGAAGCCGTTACTTTAAATAAAAATAAGTACTTAGGTATTAGGTTTGATAAAACCAATAATCAAGTGCTTTTTAATATTTCTGAAACACCGTTTTTATATAAATAAGAAATTATTGAATTAAAATGGGGTAATAATTAATATACTTAAAGTTCAATCGTTTTTAAATATTTCACATATTCTAACACACATTTAATATCCGAATAGCTAATATCCTCTGGCATTTCTGCTTTAATAGCAGTTAATGATGCAACAGGTTTGTTTGTTATAAATGCTTGTACCTTGTCTATTTTCTCTTGTGCTACAAGTTTGTTTATTTCTATTTCTCCTGTGCCTATATAATGCACCAAATGACCTTCTATTGTAAATGGGCTAAAACCTCTTTCTTTGGCTATTTCTTCTATGCTTTTACCTTGCTTAAATAAATCAAAACTGACACTCTTAGTATCTGCTTTTGCTGGTTTTGCCATCATAGGCATCTCTTCTTGTGTATTGACATACTTTATCTTATCAATTTTATTATCAATACAAAAGGTTTTTACCATTTCTAAAATATCTTTTCCAAACTGTGTAATTTTCTTTTTTCCTAAGCCTTTTATTTTTGCTAACTCTGCTGTATTAATAGGTAATTTACTTACTATTTCTAAAAAGGTATTTTGTGGCATTACCAAATATTCTGCTTGGCCTTGCTCATCGGCTAACTTGGTGCGCCAATGTTTTATGGCAATATATAAATCTGTGTTGGGTGTTCCTTTGGGCACAAAAATATTGGCTCTTTTTGTTTGCAACAATGCCGTAAAATCTATATCTGCATTGGCTTTTATTTGTATATATTTATTTACATTAAAACCATTCATGGCTAGTACCAAGCATTTGTGTTTTACAAAGGCTGCTTTTTCTAATTCTAAAATAGCATCTTTTATAGTAATACGCACACCCTTGTTATCCGATTCGTATTGCAATGCCTTAATTTTGAGTAATAAAATATCAAATTTTTCTTTGAAATAAGTGCTCGCTTTTATAATACGCTCCTTCAAAGGTTCATTGTTTTCTACAATAGCATTTTGTGTTAGCAATTCATTAATTTGACTATTAAATTTTTGTGCAACAGTCAATATTTCTAATTCTAATATTTCTAATATTTTAATTAAATCTTCTGCATTATTTGGCACTAATAAAAAAGCATTTTGCTCTACCATTTTGGTGCAATGTTTGGCTTCTTTATTAATATCTATAAAGTTGAATAGCTCCTTTACCAAGATTTGCTGAAAGGCCGATTTAGATTCATTCAAAAAGGTTTCATCTGGCAAATTTCTTTCTATTTCTTGCGTGTATTTGGCTACTACTACATCAGTTTTAATACTAGCTTGAGGAATAGGCGAGCGCAATACAATACCTTCAAAGGTTTTGCATCTACTAAGCGCTACATATACTTGGCCATGCGCAAAGGCTGAACCAGCATCTATAATCACTTTTTCAAATGTTAAACCTTGGCTTTTATGTATAGTAATAGCCCAAGCCAATTTAAGCGGGTATTGTTTAAACGAACCTATAATTTCTTCATTAATCTCTTTGGTATCTGTGTTTAAGGCATACTTTATATTTTGCCATTCCTCTCTACCTACTGCTATTGTATTGCTATCATTTTCGCATTTTACATAAATTACCCCATCTTCTATTTTGGTAATTTTACCTATTTTTCCATTGAAATAATTCTTATCTTTACTACTATCATTTTTCACAAACATTACTTGCGCATTTACCTTTAGTTCCAAATTTTCATCTGTAGGATACGCATAACTTGGAAAATCTTTAGCTATGTCTGCTTTATAAAAATAGGAATTACCTGCTAATTCTGTCAGTTTCTTTTGATTTATTTGTTGCGAAGTGGCATTATGACTGGTAAGGGTAATATAGCCTTCGTCATCTGAAGGTTTAAAGTTTGGAATATACCTTTCATTCAGCTCTTTTAATGTATTATAATCCATATTATTATCGCGAACACTGTTTAGCATTTGAATAAAATAAGCATCACTTTGGCGGTAAATATGTTTCAACTCAATACATACCGGAAATGTATCTTGCAAGGCTCTGCTGCTAAAAAAATAGCCTGTGTCATAATATTGTTTTAATATTTGCCATTCATCATCTTTTATAACAGGCGATAATTGATGAAGATCGCCAATCATTAAAAGTTGTACTCCACCAAAAGGCAAATGATGGTTTTTAAACTTACGTAATACCTCATCTATACCATCTAGCATATCTGCACGCACCATACTTATTTCGTCTATTACAAGTAAATCTAAACTTTGAATAAGGTTTATTTTTTCTCTGTTAAATTTTTTAACAAGGCCTTTTTCTGATGGGGTATAATTACCTGATTGGCGCAATAAATATTCAGGTACTTGGGGACCAAATGACAATTGAAAAAATGAATGAATAGTAACCCCACCGGCATTAATAGCAGCCACACCAGTAGGCGCTACAATGGCCATACGCTTGGGTGATGTTTTTTTAAGATAATGTAAAAAAGTAGTTTTGCCGGTACCTGCCTTCCCTGTTAAAAAAATATTTTTATTGGTAAATTGAACAAAATCTGACGCTAATTTAAGTTGTGGATTGGTATCAAAAGAGGAGGCTATCATTAAAACAATTTTTTATGCTTCACAAAAGTACAATATTATTTCACTTGCCTGCAAAGAAATTAATTAATCCCAATTTCCAGAATACTCACAAGGATTATCTATTCTTATAATCAATAACGCATCTATAGGCTGCATTTTTTGTTTATCCTTATTCCATATAAATATTTTGGCAGTATGGTGCTTTTCTATTTTTTCAGATTTAATAATATCTTTAAGCTTGGCTGATAATATACTATTAGGCTTTAAAGGTATAGAACGCCAATCTATTCTTTCATTTTTATCATATAGTTCCATTACCAATTCGGCATTATTTATTGTAGAATCTAACTGTGGTATTAGTTCTAAGAACATATTTTTAGTTATGCCTTCTTCTAATAAATTAAAACTAAAAGACCGGCTCCACTCCTCATTTTTAGTAAAAGTAAATTGAAAATTATTCACTCTTTTATACAGTGGCGAATTATTTGCTTCATTTTTTAGTGCATAAAAAGTATATGAAAAATTAAAATCCTTGGCATACAAATATGGAAATTGTTCGCCTACTTGGTGCATTTTTTCTGGCGGTAATTCATTGCAAATAATAGTATTGTAATGGCTTGTGTTAAAATGTCTACTTGTATCTGTAAATATTACTTTTAATGGATTTGAAGATTTTAAATTATAAAAATTAAAGTAATTAGAATTGCCTTGCCAAAGTATTAAAATACTGTCATTCGGATTGTTTTTTAAGTATATATTAGATTGATTGATAAAGGCTTTAATTGGTGAAAAATACCGTTGTTTATAGAAATGCTTAGATAAAATTAAAGTGCCAATAGAAATAAGCAACACAATAGAAATAAGGACTACTTTGGTGCTATTTTTTGAAAAAATATTTATTGAATTTCCCATTAAAATAAGAAGAAAAGGGGTAGAAAAATACAAGGCCGAAGCTTGTAAAACGGGTGCATTACAAACAGAGTATATCCATAAAATTAGAAAAGGCATTAGCCATAATAGTATCAAAAAAGAATACATCTTACTATACTTTTTATATTGAGACAATGCGAGTATTAACAATACTACCGCTACTATTAAAAACACCACAGAAGAATTAAATAAATTTAAATAAAAACTACTAATAAAATTTAATTCTGGCTTACCTAACCAACCCAAACCGCCCATACTCAATTGAAAAAACGTAATGCCTAAGTGCGGTAAAAAAAATATGATGCTCAAACAAAAGCTCCCAATAAAATATTTAACATTGATATTTTTATAAAACATTAGAAAGACACCAAACCATAACATTATGCTTTGTAAAAAACTAAAATAATGGGTATAATAACTCAACGTGGAAAATAAGATGATTAATAGATAAAGGAAGGTCCATTTTTTTGTGTTTAAAACTTTTAGAATAAAGAAAAACAACCCTAAATTGAGGAATAAACCTATGCTGTATGGTCTTATATAGGCTTGTTGGGTTAAAAAATATTCTAAGCCAATAAATAAACAAGAAGCTAATATTGCAGCCTCCATTTTGAATAAAATTTTAGTACTTTTATAAAGAAAAATAGTACTACCTATGCCCGCTAAAACAAAAACCAATTTCAATACCCACTCACTGTATCCAAAGCTTTTTATTAACCCCCACAAAAGGACTTGAATACCTGCAGGATGCCCATCTGGCTTAACGCCTAGTTGTATTAAATCATTAAATTTTAAAAATCTACATCGGTTTATAGCACTTAACTCATCATGACTAAAAGGGATTTCTAAATAGCGGTAAAAAAGTAACGCACTATGACATACAATTAATGCAAAAAGAATCCAATTGTCTTTATTCGTTTTTGTCATCATGGCATTCCATTGCTAATAAAAACCCTTCTGAAAAAGTAATATTTACAAAATCACTTTCTAATATTTTATTACTACTGCTGGTAGCATATGGAAATTCTAAAGTTTGATTATTTAGATTCCAAACTAAGTTAGTTGTTGTAATATTTTTAACTGTGTTAAGCGGCATAAGCGATAAATTATCACCCTTGTTAAAGTGTTTTTTAAATCCACTTTGTATAGGATAAATACGCGAGTAATTATCGCACATTACTATCTTTATTTGCTGCCAATACCTAGCCATTATAGCAATATTATTGAGGTAGTGGTCGCTTCTTTTACCTGTTGCCCATAGAATATTTACAGCTTCGTATTTTTTTTCTATCAAAAATTCAATCGCTTTTTCTAAATCGGTTTTATCTTGATAAGGTGTATGTTTAATTTCTGTTTTTGGGGGTACTTTTTGTGATAATTCCTCTATTGTGCAATTATCAAAATCGCCTAATAAAACATCAAAATGAATACCCAAAGATAATACAGTATCTAAAGCCCCATCTAAAACAATAATATAAGGACTCCATTCTAACAGTTCGCCAATTAATTTATTGGAGCAAACCTCTCCATTCGCAATAATTAATGCAGGTTCTTGACCCTCTTTTACAATATGATGCGAAGACATTTTAAAATGGCTTGGTTAGTTCACTTTTATAAATAACTGATGCCCTTTTTTATCTCCATATTGATATGAAATAAAATATTTACCATTATTTAAAGCTTCAGTATTTAGTATTGTTTTATTACTTTCTAATTTACCCTTCATTACTTCTTTTCCATTGATATCAAAAATAGTATAAGTGCCATTAGTAAATGTTTCATTGATATGAATTTTTAAAATATCGACACAAGGCGTTGGAAAAATTTTAGCTAATTGATTATCTACTTTATTAAAATTGATGCTTGTAGAGTTATTATTTACAACCCCTTTAAATACACCTCTTCCATGTGTAAAAAAGTAAATATC
Source organism: Bacteroidota bacterium (assembly GCA_013205405.1). GTDB lineage: Bacteria > Bacteroidota > Bacteroidia > NS11-12g > UBA955 > JABMMZ01. The sequence continues at coordinate 48,068 of JABMMZ010000065.1, forward strand.
TTTATTATTAGGATGAATTTTTATACTACTAACTACAGTGCTTGGCACTCTTGTGTCTTTTATCCAAGTGGTGCCACTATCTTCGGTTACATAAAGACCATAATCTGTTCCCGCAAAAATAGTTTTGTAAGGATTCATAGGATCGCATTCTACCCAATTTACAGGTAAGCCTTTTGGTAAATTACCACTCATATTTTTAAAAACTGGAGTTGTACTCAAAGCATTTTCTACTCTATATACTCTTCCCGAATCTGAAATATTATTTAAGGCAAGGTATAATTTATTTCTTGTACCTGGAATTATTTTAATACAAGAAATGAATGACGTTCTGATTATATTTGGCATGTAAGTATTCAATTCAAATTTTTTGGGTACGACATTACTTATTGAATCTATTCCAACTAAACTTCTTTGACCCCCAACAAAAACTGCCGGATTATTACTGAGTGATGAAGCACTTGAAAAATATCTACTTCCTGATACGGTAGAGGTATGAAGTGTTCCAAAATTTAGACCCCCATTATTACTAAAATATATATTTTTATTCGCTGGGTAAGTTATTATATCTCCATTAAAAGCATTAACATCATAAGGGTGAATGAACCACTTAGAATCTGAAGTACTTGGCAAATTATTAGCCATATTCACACTAGGATTATCTGAGCGATACAAAGCACCATTTTGAGTGGCATAATATTTTAAATTCTCGAGGTCAGCATGGTAAAATGCATAAGCACCATCTCCTCCATATATTTTAATAAAATCTGCTCCTGAGCTCAAATTTTCATTGGTACCATTATCTTGAGTTCCACCCATTATAAGACCTGAGTGGGGAGAAACTGCTCCTGCATAAAACTGTGTAATATTTAAGCCATTATTTAAAGATATATAATTATTAAAGTCATTCCAACTATAGGTACAAATACCACCATCATTGCCATTTAAAATTTTATTATTAGATAAATTGATAGCCACATGATGGTCAGCGTGCATTTGATCAGCTTTTTTCCAAGTTTGAGCACCATCGGTAGAATATCCACAATTAACAGAACCTATAAAAATGCCATTGCTATCATTATCATTAACAGCCATAGTTAAACAATACCAAGTAAATCCAAAATTAATAGTTCCATTTGGATTGCCAGTAACTTTAAAAGTTTTACCACCATCACTGCTTTTATAGAAATTACTCATTACACCTAAATAGCCGTTATCAGGACCAGAAATAGCCGCATAAACTACATTCGGATATTTTTTACAAAATGCAATTTCTCCTCTTGCTGTACTAGAAGCTGAAATACTAGAAATATTAGTAAAAGTACCTAAATCGCCATTATCTGATGCCCAAACACCACCTCCTTTTATAGTAAAAATTACTTTACCATTCGGGAGTATTTCAAAGTCGTTAATTTCGCTTCCTGAGCTATATATTTGGGTAAAACTTACACCACTGTTAGTGCTTTTAAATAGTCCTTTTGAATCTGTAGAAACATATAATACGTTAGTATCTTTAGGTGAACATTTGACAGCCCAATTGCTGTTAAAATTAGAATTGCTTGTACTTGGTAATTGATTAAATGTATTACCACCATCTATACTTTTAAAAATGCCTGCTCCACCTAAATCAGCACTATTTCCAGAGCCTTCGCCTGTGCAATAGTATATAATATTGGGTAAAAAAGGGTTTTGGGTAATCCCAGTTACACTTGGCGTAAGTTGCTGATCGTTCAAAGCAGCCCAACTGCCGCCATTATTATTAGAAATAAAAATTCCTCCTGATACGCCTCCACAGATTAATCTGTTTGGATTGGCAATATCACAAATTACGCCTCTTGTTCTTCCACCAATATTATTAGGTCCAATTTCTGAAATAGAAACCAAGGCATTTGAATTGCTTCTTTTAGCAGAATTATTAAGCCATGAAGCTAAATTTATTGCAGGTAGAATATTAGTACCATTGGTTTTCATGTACAACCATTGTTCATAATAGCCTGGCTCTTTTTCGATTTCAACATTGGTCTTTTCTTCAATTTTAGTCGTAAATCCATTACAACCAATCAAAACTAGGGTGGATAAAACAAAACATAAACGGTAAATTTGTGTTAACATATTTTGCAAATATAATAAATATTAAATTATGATAATTTTAAGTTTAAAAAGTATAACAAAAAGTATGGGAACAATGTTTTCTTTAATATATTTGTTTTCCTGCAACGCATCCAATATCGGAACAAACAACATACAACATACTAATCAAACCAATATGAATGATACAAATTTGAACAGAGATACTGCCACTTTTGCGGGTGGTTGCTTTTGGTGCATAGAAACTACAATGGCCAGATTGAAAGGTGTAGATACTGTAATAAGTGGATATACGGGTGGTAAAATAAAAAATCCTACATACAAAGAAATTTGTTCGGGATTAACAGGCCATGCCGAAGCTGTGCAGATAATTTATAACCCAGAGATTATAGATTACAACACTTTAATGTCTGTTTTTTTTTCTATGCATAATCCTACTACGCTGAATAGACAAGGTGGAGACGTAGGCACACAATACCGTTCTTCCATTTTTTACGATAACGATGCACAAAAGGACAGTGCTTTAGCTTTTATAAAAAAACTAACAGATGAGCAGGTTTTTAACGACCCAATTGTAACAGAGGTTGTACCCTTAACTGTATATTATAATGCAGAAGATTATCATCAAAACTATTATAACTTAAACAGAGAAAGTAATGGATATTGCACAGCTGTTATTGACCCAAAGGTTATAAAACTGAGAAAATCTTTCAGCCATTTATTAAAAGATTAATTGCCAAACAGTTTTCCTGTCCAATTTACCCAAACCTCATGTCTATTGGCTAATTCTACTTGAATAAGCGTATAATTATTGGGCAACACTTTATACCCTAAAATAGTACGGTATTTGGGTTGTAAAATATTGGCTTTTTGATGATTTATTATTTGAACAAAACCATAGTTTTCATTAAATTTAATAGTATAAAAAGGGCATTCAAACTCAAGAATATCCTCATAAATATTCAATAAAATATATTTGGATGCTTGTTTGGAATTTATCATTCCCCATTTGTTATCTTCTTTTACAAAAAAATCTATACCATCTTTTGCATCATCGCTTTGGCAAGTTCTAAAACAAGAAATAGAATCGTATTTAAAAGGCACTATTATTTTATTGTTATTGTCTATTGCGCCCCATTTGCCTTTTTGCTTTGCTAATAATATTTCAGAATGATTCAGTCTTACGCTTTTTAAATTTTGATAAACGGGTGCAAATGAATCACGCTTCAATTTATTATTAATTTGATAAGTAATAAAGCCTTTCATTTTATTTTTAGTATATACAAAATGCTCTTTTGTAGGCATGTTTTCGGCAATAATTTTGGTTTTTTCTTTGGCAGAAGCTTTTATTTTTTCTAAATTGGCAATTACATTGCCTAGTGTATCATAATATACCTTTACATCCTTATTATTGATAACAGAAAAGTGGGTAATACAGTTATTATTGTCCTTATGGAGGTATATATTTTCCGTTGTTTCTTTATAAAGTTTTTCCCCTTGTTTAGTTTGCGTATTATAGCGGTAAAGGGCTTTTATTCGCCCATTATAGGCTGTTATAAAATTTTGAGTGATCGAGATTCCAGAATACTTCATTTGCAATATTTCATTACCCAAATTATTATACAAACCTTTGGTTGTATTTTCTTGATTTATAGTTTCGGCTGTTATTAAGTTACCATTAAAAGTAATAGCAGAAAATTTAATAGGTAATACCAATTTAAACTCAGCATTTATAACCCCAAATAGTTCTTGGTTATTAGTGGTATTGCCAACAATAGCTGAGCCATTAGCTTCAAAAAAAGTAACACTTTTGTATTGCGGTGTAAGCAGTACTTTGCCCAAAGTATCGGCATAGCCATACTGCCCTTTTTCAGCATAAGGAATATGATACAAATAGGATTGCGAAAAAGCAAAGTGAGCAATAAAAACAACAAGTATAGAAAGACTAAATTTTTTCAAAATAAAAAAGCAAAATAAAGATAAATCAAAAGGTATGCCTAATTATTTTTCTAACACTTGCATAAAAAAACGGAAACCAAGATTAGCATTGCTAGCGGTATAATTTTCTTTGGCTTCTATTTGAATATATTGTTGTGAGTAGGTCCAAGGTATTGTAAAAATGATTACTGGTTTAAAAAAACGATGTAAATAAGCTATCTTTTATATAACCTAACTACTTGTCAGCTTCGCAAATTATTAATAACAATTTTTTATAGCGAAGTGGAATAATCTCAAATATACAGAGATTCTAAACTTTTCTCATTTAGCAAAGCAAAATAATCTTTTTTCAGAGCAAAAAAGTTCAGAATGACGCTTAGCTTAGAACTTTTAACTTAACCCGAACTCAAACTAATAACACTCATCCAATAATCTCTACCTTACTTATACCACTTATTCTGTATTCCTTATTACTTGGTTGCTCAAAACACTGGTACCAACTTCTTAGTTTAGCCCCTTTTTTAAATATTCTACCTGTGTCTAATTTAAAAATGCTTCCTATTGGAATTTGTTCTAACAAGGGTTTTTGGTCCTTATCATATTTGGCCAATACTTTCATTAAACCTTTGTCACTGCAACTGCTTGCGGCTGGGTCGTGCATATACTGTTTTAAAGCATGTTGAATATCGTTAGGTAATTGATGGTGATTAACAATAGGTGCTAATATTTCTTTAAATTCCTGTTTCCATTCTTTGCCATGTGGATCAATTCTATTTTTAAATTTTTCGAATGCTGTTAAATGGGCTATTTCATGCAAAAAGGTAGTAAGAAATGAATAAGGATTTAAATCTCTGTTGACTGAAATTCTATGAGAATTATCATGCCTGTGAGGCGCTCTATAATCGCCAAATTTACTAGTTCGTGGTTTGCTTAAGCGTAATTGCACTTTATGTTTTACAATCAATTCTACCACATAAGTTGCAGTACCGTCTGGCAAATATTTTTGCATTATATCTGCTAATTCTACTTTGGTCAATTGGATTTAGAAAATTCAGAGTAAATTGTTTCTACTTCATTATACCATGTTTCTCCATACTTGCGTATGAGTGGTTCTTTTAAAAAACTAAACACTGATACATTTAATACATTGCCATAGCTACAAGCGGCTTTACAAATATCCCATTCATGGTAGTTGACGCTATCATAGGAGCCAATTTTACCTAATCTAATAGGATATAGATGACAACTGATAGGTTTATAAAAATCTGTAACTCCTGCTTTGTTTGCTTTTTCCATAGCACAGCCTAAAATACCATTTTCTTTGAACACAAATACGCATTCACCTGTTGGCAAACAAGTGGTAGCATAATCATTTATTTCTTCGCCTTCATGGAAGCCTTCTTGTTCTAATAAGGCCAAGCCATCTGCACTCATAAAAGGTTTAATAGCTTCTAAATTTTTGTCTATAAAAGCTATTTCTTCTTTATCTAACGGTGCGCCTCTATCGCCTTCAATACAGCATGCACCCTTACATTTATCTAGGTGGCAGACAAAGTTTGTAGAAAAAATTTCGGTTGAAATTAATGTATTATCAACTTCTAAAATCATTTACCAGATAAGTAGGCTTTAAAGCCAATGTCTTCTAAAGATTCAGCTTTATCCAATACTTTTTTTTCAAGATTGGTCATATAATTTGTAATTGTTGGCCAAAGTTCTGGTTTGGCATTGGCTATAATTTTTGCAGCAAATAATCCTGCATTTTTAGCGCCATTAATAGCCATTGTAGCTACTGGAATACCTGGAGGCATTTGTACTATACTATACAATGAATCTAAACCCGAAAGATTAGAAGATTTAATTGGAACACCTATTACGGGAAGTGGTGTAATACTTGCAAACATACCTGGTAAATGCGCTGCTCCGCCTGCACCTGCTATTACACATTTATAGCCATTGGCTTGGGCTGATTTGGCCTCATCAAACATTCTTTGTACTGTGCGATGAGCGCTTACAATTGTTAAATGGTAAGTAATGCCCATTTCATCCAGCAATTCAGCAGCTTCTTTCATTACTGGCAAGTCGCTATCAGAACCCATAATAATTAATACATCTTTCATAATGAATTTATTGATTGCAAAAGTAATTCATTATTTGCATAATCCTTACACTGCAAATAAGTGCTTACTTTTTACTTTAAAAATTTTCTCCCCAATTTTTTAGTTCTTCTTCACTCCACAAATCGGGAAAGAAAATTCTGCGTTGGTATTTGGGGTGCATGTATTTTCGCCAATCGCTGCCACCGGTGGCCTCTCCTCCACCTATGTATTTAGCTGCGGCATTATAATGTGCCATTACCCAACTCACATTTACAGTATAATCATAGTGTCGCATGGCTTTTATTAATTCAGCATCTTGCTTTACCTTTTCAGGCAATTGTTTAAACTTAACCCATAAATTGGTTGTATTATAAATATCCATTTTTAACAAAAAATCAGCTTTGTATTTATTTTCAAAGTTAGTTAATAATGCATTTTTTTTACCAGTAGCATGATCTTTTCCTGCGGCTTGCCAATAAAGATGTTCGAAAGCGTGTTCTATTGGGGTATTTCTATCTATTGTAGCTCTATATCGATTATCAATTAAATTGATAATTTCTGTAGACGCAAACTCAATCAAGCGATATTGGGCACTTTGAAAACCACTGGCTGGTGTAAGTGTGTTTCTAAATTGCATGTATTGTTCTATTTCCATACCATCACCCATAATATCAAATGATGTAGATAGCATATCAAAATAGCGGCTAACACGTCTTAGTTTTTCGGTAAAAAATGCAGCCTCTAATTTTTCTGAATTGCTTACTTGGTCTATTTCCCAAAGTATCATTTTAAATAACAATTCATTTATTTGATGATACATAATAAATACCATTTCATCGGGCAATGTAGTACGCTGAATTTGTAAGCCCAATAGTGCTTCTGGTAAAATATAATCCCAGTAAGTAATTGGCTTAGCATGCACCAAGCCTTCTAAATGTACATCTGGATTTTGCCCAATTGCCAGATATTTTTCTTGTATTCTTTTTATTATTTCTTCTTGTTGATTCATTAGTATTATGATTTTTTAAACTGCTTTCATACTGATGGTATTTTTTACCATTAATACTTTTTCTTTTACTTCTTCTAAAGTAGTTCCTAATATCGTAATATGGCCCATTTTACGTTTCGGTTTTGTTTCTGCTTTGTTATAAAGATGAATAAAAACGCCTTCTGTGGCTAGTATTTTTTCTAATCCTGTTATTTTATAGGCTCCTGATACATCAGTCGCGCCTAATAAATTTATCATAGCTGCTGGTTTTATTAAACTAGTATTGCCTAACGGCATTCCCAATAATATGCGGTTTAATTGTTCATACTGACTGGTATAGCAAGCTTCAATGGTATGATGACCACTATTATGCGGACGGGGCGCAATTTCATTTACCCATAAATTATTTTCCTTATCTAAGAACATTTCTACTGCAAAAATTCCAACGCCTTGCAATTTAATAATAGCATCCATGGCTATTCGTTTAGCCTTTTCTTCTATTTCAGCTGAAATATTGGCAGGAGAATATAAAAATTCTACTAGATTGGCTTGAGGATCAAATTCCATTTCTGCAATAGGAAAAGTATTGATTTCTCCACTTTCATTGCGCGAAACAATAACTGCTAATTCAATAGCACCTTCTACAAATTCTTCGAGTACTGAAGGTTCTGTAAATGGAATACTTCTAATATGTGCCAACATTTCCTTTTTATTTACAAGAGCTACTCCTTTACCATCGTATCCACCTTTGCGTAATTTAGCTACTACTGTTTCACCCTTTACTTTCAGTAATTTTTCTGACCACTCTTCCTCATTTTCTAACAATTCAAAATCGGTAGTAGGAATATGATGATGCTGAAAAAATAATTTTTGAAGGCCTTTATCTTGAATAATTTCTAATACCTTTGGGGAAGGTACAATGCGTTTTCCTTGCGCTTCTAAAGTGTGAAGAGCGTCAATATTTACATGTTCAATTTCGTATGTTATAACATCACTATCTGCAGCTAATTCCATTATCTTTTCATAGTCCATCAAACTACCAACTATATGCTTATTAGCTATGCTAGAAGCAGGAGCATTGGCTTCTTCTAAAATTGTATAGTGAATATTCCATGGTTTACCGGCTTCAATCAGCATTTTTCCTAATTGTCCGCCACCGATTATGCCTATTTTTATATTTGAGGGTAACATATTATTAGGTGCAAAAATAGCTACTTAAAGTCATGTTTTTTAGTAATTAGAAATATTTCATTTTCACCATAAAAACTTTTATAACTTGCAAAAACTTTTAGCTCATAATTTCTTAAATTGAGTTCATTTTGCTTTGAGTAGAAATCATTTCTACTAATTGAGGATTTAGATACTTTATCTATAAAAATAATGTGATTATTACTTAGTAAGGAATCTACTTGAAGATAAAATTTTTCATTTCTTGAATCAATATAATGATGGTGAATATTGAATCCCTTTTGGTAGGTAATTATATTTTCTACTAATGATTTATTCTGCCATAGAAAATAAGACTTAGGATTCTTTACAGCAATGTCAACTTGTGTATTCACTTTATTCAAACTTAAAAAGTATTGCGGTAAAATGCCAAAGCACATATTCCAAATAAATATTACAAGTACCAAAGTTTTTAAAAATCTTAAGTCTATAAATTGAATACTACAACCTAAATATAAAACCAATAGAAATGGCAACATGACCATAAACTCAGCATTAGCAGAACTTAAAAAAGCAAAAATAAGGTGAAGTACAAAAGCTAAAACAAATAACAATTTATAGTGATTATTTTCAATTTTACGAACTGTTTGCCAGGGCTTTAATTTAAATATTAGATAATACAATACCAACATCAATAATAATAAAAATAGAGCTAACACACTATCTGATGGTATAAAATCGAAAATATTACCATGAATTTGAATAAATGAACGCATAAAATTAATGGCAGTAAATAATAAATTTTTAAGATTAAATTCTAAACTCGCATTGCCTTTGCTGTATTCGCCTGTTACAAATTGAATGAATGTAGTATGCGTATTAGCATATTTAAAAACAATGAAATAAACCACAGGAACAAGTAAAAGGAATGATACAAACAATAAAATATTTTTGATACTAAATGGCTTTTGTATTAAAAGAAAAACTACAAAAACCAAGCCCCACCAAATATGAACTTGATGAAACAATATGGCTAAACAACTGCAAAATGCAGATAGAATAAGCTGTTTCCAACTTTTAAAATGAACAAAAAAATATGACGTTATTAAAGAAAATAAGAGTGGCAAAATATAAGTTTCTGCATCGGTAGCAAAACGCATAAACCCAAATGATACACCGCATAGTAGAGTCAACCAAAAGGCTGTTTGTTTTTCTGTATTCAGTTTTATTAAACATGCTTTTAGAACAAATAAACATGCTAGAGCTGCTATACTATTCATGATGTTTAAAGTAGCAATGGCCTCAATATTTGGATAAAAAAATTGAAGCGTTAAGTACCAAAGTCTTCCAAAACCATTGTAAAGCAAATGATGGCTATTCCATAATTCTGCGTTATGCTTTACACATGCCGCATAATACCAAGAATCTATATTGGCGTTTTGGGAAGGCAAAAATAAATATACTAAACTTAAGCATAAAAATGTAATATGATGATTTTTTAATCGCAATAGTCAACAAAAATAAGGGTATATTGGTTTTAACCAATATACCCTTATTAAATTTTTAAAATAAAATGGCTAAATTAGAATTGTTCTACCATTTAAAATCCACTAATATAAATCCCAAAGGCCAATAAATGCTGAGCTTTACTTATAGTAAAAACAATAAATACGACAATTGTTAAATATTTTTTTTTACCATACTGAGATTAATTTTTGTTGAAAATCTTCTTGTTTTAACATTTCAAATATACTGTAAATTTCGCTTTTTGAATTGCTTGTCACCAAGGCTACTCTATGTTCTTTAAAGTGGGGTACATTCTTAAAATAATTACTATAATGGCGTTTCATTTCGTTAATGGCTATTTTTTCACCTTTCCATTCTACACTTTTTTCAAAATGAGTAAGGCAAGCATCTATTCTTTCTTGAAAAGTTGGAGGAGCTAAATGTTCCTCAGCATTTAAGTAATGTTTTATTTCTCTAAAAATCCAAGGATGACCAATGCTGGCTCGGCCTATCATAATGCCATCCACACCATATCTATTTTTATATTCTAAGGCTTTTTCTGGTGTATCAATGTCCCCATTTCCAAATATAGGAATGTGTATGCGTGGATTATTTTTAACTTTAGCAATTAGGCTCCAATCAGCACTGCCTTTATACAATTGAGTGCGTGTGCGTCCATGAATGGATAAGGCTTTTACTCCAATATCTTGCATGCGTTCTGCTACTTCTTCAATATTTTTAGTATTTTCATCCCACCCTAAACGGGTTTTAACTGTTACAGGTAAATTGGTAGATTTTACCACTGCTTCCGTTAATCTTACCATCAGGGGAACGTCTTTTAAAACAGCGGCACCTGCACCTTTACAAACTACCTTTTTTACAGGGCATCCAAAATTAATATCGACAATATCAGGTTGTGTGGCATCTACTATCTTAGTAGCCATTGCCATTGCTTCCTCATCGCCCCCAAATATTTGTATGCCAATTGGTCGTTCATAATCGAAAATATCTAACTTTTGTCTACTTTTTACAGCATCTCTTATTAAACCTTCGCTACTTATAAATTCAGTAAACATAAGGTCGGCCCCTTGCTGCTTGCATAAAAATCGGAATGGTGGATCGCTTACGTCTTCCATTGGAGCAAGCAGTATTGGAAATTCTCCTAATGATATGTCAGCTATTTTTACCACCTTTGCATTTTAAAAATTAATCTACAAAAATACGTGTACCAAAATAGAATACAATACTTTGCTGATATTTTAATTCTTTTAGGATTAATTGTTATCTGTGCTTCAGTAATGACAGGAATTGGCATATTGGTTTCAGCAGGTACTTTTCACCTTGGCATAATGGAAACTTTAAGCAGAATGCAAGATACCTCAAACTCTGAAAATATAGGTATATTAAAAATGATTAATGTATTCTCTACATTTGGCGCATGGCTGCTTTCAGCTTATATTCTTATTTTAATTAGAGGTAAAAAAGTGTTTCAATATTGGCAGCTAAATTCATCTAATTGTTCAAAAATTTGGGTTTATATGCCCCTCATTTTTATAAGTGTTATCATACTTTCTGCTTTTTTCTTAAATCTAAACCATGCCATTCATTTTCCTGATTTTTTAAAATCATGGATAGAAAACACCAAAAAAACAGAAAGTTTAATGGGTCATTTTTTAGCAATGCATACTACAAAAGATTTAATACTTAATTTATTAATTGTAGCGGTTGCTCCTGCAGTATTCGAGGAGATATTTTTTAGAGGAACTTTGCAAAAATTAATAATTGGCTTTACAGGCAATATGCACTTGGGTGTTGTTATTACTAGCTTTATTTTTGCTGCTATTCACATGAATGCTATTCAAATAATTCCTATGTTTTTTATAGCTCTTGTTTTGGGTTACTTATATCAATTTACACAAAGTATTTGGCCAAATATTTTGCTGCATTTTTTAAATAATGCCATGGCAGTTATAGGGCTTTATTATCAAAACAAACATCCTATTGCTAAACAAATAACAGACGATAGTATGCAAATGCCTTATTATGTTACCATTTTTGCTTTTGCAACTTTGGCATTTATATTTTTTCAAGTGTACAATAATTACAAAAAAAAGATTTTAATAAATGAATAATTTTGGGCAAAGAGCCTTAACGGGTGCTGTTTTTGTAGGTGTAATTGTTACACTTACCTTAATCAATCAATTAACATTTTTAGGCCTAATACTACTCATAGGGGCAGGCTGTTTATATGAGTTTTATAAAATTACAAATGAAAAATCATTAACGCTTGTGCATTATTTGGGCATTATAACTGGTTTATGCATTATAGCTGGAAAGTATTGGTTTAAAAACATTGAAATGTTAATTTTTTCGTCTGTATTATTCTCCCTTTTGGCTATTATTATATTATTTTCTAAAGATAAAAATTGGAAGACCTTGGCCTATACTTTTGCAGGTATTTTTTATATTGCAGTGCCACTACTTGTTTTTTATATCAGCTGTTTTCATAGAATTGGTAGTGGTTTTATGGTCATTACCCAAAAAATATACAATCCATTATTAGCCCTTAATTTATTTATTTTAATATGGTGCAGCGATACTTTTGCTTACTTGTGTGGTAGGGCTTTCGGAAAGCATCCTTTGTTCCCAGCTATTTCTCCAAAAAAAACATGGGAAGGTTTTTTTGGTGGATTACTATTAACCATTGCAGCCTCTTATATTTTAGCCCTTTGGTTTGGTTTAAATCCAATATACAATTTAATTGTAGGTTTTATAACTGTTATATTTGGAAGTGTAGGCGATTTAATAGAAAGTATGCTAAAACGCCAATACAATGTGAAAGATTCTGGCACAATGCTGCCAGGCCATGGTGGTTTTTTAGATAGATTTGATGCACTTTTAATTGCTTTGCCTTTTAATTGCGTAGTATATTATTATCTATATTTTTAATTCGTAAGCTTAATTAAATACTTACATATTTTTTTAGCGCCAAAAAAATATGTAATTTTGTGTTTTAAAATTTTAAAATGAAATTATTTAAAACATTTATTCTATTTACGTTTTGTATTTTAACAACTGCCACTCTAGCGCAACCACAAGGACCGCCTCCGCCCAAATTTAAAATTACATTTAGCAATAATAACCCTCAAACAGGGGATATTATAGAAGTAATTTTTAAAGCAGATATACCTGCTGGCATACACATGTATAGCACATACAATAAGTGTGATGTTGGGCCTTTGAAATTTGAAGTTAAATTTAAACAAAATGATGGTTTTTGCACACAGGGTGCTCCTTTTAGCTTGGGCGATAAACATATAATAGATGATATTTTTAATTGCGAAGTAGGTGAGTTTTTTAACAAAGCAGAAATACATCAAAAAATAAAAATACTGGGCAATGAGCTAAAAATAGAAGCCAATATTGAAGGACAATGGTGCAGCGAAACTGCGTGTTTTAATTTTGGAGGAAATATAACGCCTTTAAAAGTAAGCGCATTACTTAAAGCCTTTGGAACACCAACACTTTGCGATGATAAAAGTATTAAACCTATTGAAACATTTGTAGTAGATACTGTGCCAAAAGAAATTATTGTAATAGACACCACTCAAACAGATACTGATAAAAATTGCACCAATTGCAGTTATAAAGTTACAGATGCTAGTGATAATGCCAAATGCCAAGTAAAAACCTTTAATGGACAAAGTTCTGAAACAGAAAAAGAAAGTTATTGGGGTTTGTTCATCATTGCTTTTCTATCTGGTCTGGCAGGCTTACTTACTCCATGCGTTTTCCCTATGATTCCTATGACAATTTCGTTTTTTATGAAAGATGAAAAAAGCAGAAGACGCTCCATCATCAATGGATTATTTTTTGGTTTATCCATAGTGCTTATTTATGTAATATTAGGTGTTATTGTTTCAGCAATTTTTGGAGAAAAAGCTGGTAATTTTTTGGCCACACATTGGTTACCTAATATTTTATTTTTTATTGTATTTTTAGTGTTTGCTTTTTCGTTTTTTGGCGCTTTTGAAATCATGTTGCCTAGTTGGTTGGTGAACAAAGTAGATAGACAAGCTGATAAAGGCGGCTATTATGGTATTTTCTTTATGGCATTGACATTGGCAATTGTTTCTTTTTCATGCACCGGTCCTATAGTGAGTTCAGTATTGGTGGGCAGCGCTAATGGACAATTTGAGCGCCCCATTTTGGCCATGCTTGGCTTTGGGCTAGCATTTGCTTTGCCTTTTAGCCTCTTCGCTATTTTTCCAAGTATGTTGAACCGTTTGCCAAAAAGTGGTGGATGGCTCAATTCTGTAAAAGTTGTTTTTGGTTTTTTAGAATTAGCTTTAGCATTCAAATTTTTAAGTATTGTAGATTTAACCAGACACTGGCATATATTAGATAGAGAAATATATTTAAGCCTTTGGATAGTTATATTTGGCTTAATGGGTGTTTACCTATTAGGAAAAATAAAATTTTCGCACGATAGTGATTTAAAATTCTTAAAAGTACCACGTTTGTTATTTGCAGTAGCTACTTTAAGTTTTGTAATGTATTTAATTCCTGGTTTGTGGGGAGCACCATTAAAAGGTTTAGCAGGCTATTTGCCGCCAATGAGTAGCCAAGATTTTGATATCAACCGAAGTATTAGAGAAGCCAATGGATTGGTTGGCAATATATGCAAAAAACCAAGTTATAGCGAAAGCCTGCATGTACCATTGGGCTTGAATGGATATTTTGATTATGATGAAGCGATAGCATGTGGTAAAGAACTAAAAAAACCTGTCTTTTTAGATTTTACCGGGCACGGCTGCGTAAACTGTAGAAAAATGGAAGAAAAAGTGTGGAGCGACCCAAAGGTATACAAAATACTTTCTGAAGAATATGTAATAGCCTCTTTGTACGTTGATGACCATGATGTAAAATTAAAAGAAGGAGAGCAATTTACTGGCAGATATAGTGGCGCTAATGTTACAATGTTGGGAGATAAAAATTCTGAGATTCAATTATGTTATTTCAAAGGTCTTTCACAGCCATTGTATTGTTTGCTTGATGGCAATGAGAATTTACTACATTTACCTGTTGATACTAAAGTTTATAAAAATTATTTTGATAAAGAGGAATTTTATAAATTTTTAGAAGCTGGCTTAGCAGAATTTAAAAAACGCAATAAAAAATAATAAATATTTAACACCAAGAAGCGTATTTATTTATACACTTGTAATCAAATTTAAAAAAATAATATACCAGAAAAAAATTAAATTATTATTTGTATCTTTATATTATAGAAAGGAACATAAACCATGAAAAACATACTCATAATCTTCGGTCTTTTAGTTAACAGTGTCTACGGTCAAATAAGTTGGAAAAATGCTGATTCAATTATGTTAAAATTTTATCCTGAGTTGAATAAATTACAACCTTTTAACCAAGATTCTGTTAGAATTTATTTCACTAAAATGCTTAATGGGTACAGATTGTCTAATGGCCTAAATTCACTTAAAATTGATAGTCTCCTAAAACCTGTGGCCGATGACCAATTAAACTATGTCGCCAAACTTGGTGAAGTAACTCATGAACAACCAACTAAAGGTAAAAAATCATCAAGTGACAGGTTTAAATTTTATGGACTCAATTCTGTATCAACCGGTGAAAATTTGATTAAGAATACTTTTTATAAAAACTATCGTCACTTTGAAATGATTTCTCAATTCAAATCAAACAGTATTAGTTACATGTACGCTAAGACTTTATTTGAAGGTTGGAAAACCAGCGTAGGTCATAATAAACTAATGTTGACAGAAAATTATAATAAGTTTTATTTTGATATCAAAATAGTTGAAATTGAAGGTCAAACATTTTTATACGGTATCACTTTGTTTGAGGAAACAGAATAATAAAAAATCTTTAGGTATTATATATTTTATTAAAATTCTTCCATCATATCAGAAGAGTTTTTTTATTTCCTTAACTTTGCCCTTAGTATGAATGAAATTAAAAATCATTTTTTAGAAGCACAACAAGTGCTCGCTAATTTTATTGATAACTCAGAAAATTTTACAGCTATTGAAAAAGCAGGAACTGCAATGGTTAATAGCATCAAACAAGGTGGAAAAATACTGAGTTGTGGCAATGGTGGCAGTTTGTGCGATGCCATGCACTTTGCCGAGGAGTTAACTGGGCGATACAGAGATAACAGAGCAGCTTTACCTGCTATAGCCATAAGCGATATAAGCCATATGGCATGTGTAGGCAATGATTACGGATATGAATTCGTATTTTCTAGATACCTAGAAGCTTTAGGAAATAAAGGAGATGTATTATTAGCCATTAGTACCAGTGGTAATTCAAAAAACATTTTAAGAGCCATAGAAACCGCAAAAAACAAAGGCATGATAGTGGTAGGATTAACGGGAAAAGATGGTGGTGATATGGCACAACTATGTGATATAGAAATACGCGCTCCTTTTGCCAATTATGCCGATAGAGCGCAAGAAATTCATATCAAAGTAATTCATAGCTTAATAGATTTTATTGAGCGGAATGTATAATATATAAATTACCCTACCAACAACTTCTCCGTATGATTTTGCCCAAACCAATAGGGCATTTCATTGATGTCTTCAAAAGCTCTAGTAATTTGTAAACAAGCTTTTTTACCATTTGTAATACTTCCGTGTGTATCAGAAATATCAAGCGCTGTAGCGGCATTAATTGTAGCTGCATTAAATGCTTCTTTAGGTAACATTTTATTATACAAGCAGGCTAAGCTCATGGTAAACCATAAATTATAATGCGGGCTGCTCCCAGGGTTAAAATCACTGGCAATTGCTACTGGTAAACCTGCATCTATCATTTGTCTAGCAGGGCTATAGGGTATTTTTAAAAAGAAAGAACTGCCAGGTAAAATAACGGGCATGGTATTACTTTTTAATAAACAATCTATTTCTACTTCGCTGATATGTTCCAAATGGTCTACAGACAAAGCATTATGAGCTACCGCCACTTGCACTCCACCTGTTAAACCTAACTCATTGCCATGAATTTTAGGTCTTAAACCAACTTTTAATCCAGCATCTAAAATGCAATTGGTTTCATCTACAGTGTAAAAACCAGAATCGCAGAAAACATCTATAAAATCAGCTAAATTTTCCTTTGCTATAATTGGTAACATCTCGTTTATAATGAGGTCTATATATCCTTGTCTGTTTTGTTTGTATTCTGCTGGTATGGCATGGGCACCTAAAAAAGTAGCCTTAACGGTAATGGGTAAATTTTCTTTTAAACGCTTAATAACCCTTAGCATTTTTATTTCTGCATCTGTGCTCAAGCCATAGCCACTTTTTATTTCAAAAGCCGAGGTACCACAAGCCATAGCATTATGGGCATAAGCATAAGCCATGCTATACAAATTGTCTTCACTGGTATTTTGTAAACTTTTAGCGGAATTTAAAATACCACCGCCTTCGGCAGCTATATCTTCGTATGTTTTACCTTGCAAGCGCATCACATATTCATTATGTCTGGGTGCTGCAAATACCATGTGGGTATGCGAATCTACAAAACCAGGCATTACCCATTTATTGGTTCCATCTATTATTTCACCTGAGTAAATTGGGCAATTTTGCATTTCACCAAATGCTTTGATAAGGCCATTCTCTACCTCTAAATAAGCATTTTCTATGGATTCAATATGATTCATTTCTGCGCCTTTTAGGCAAGAAATTTGGGCAGGCAAAATGCCAATTAATTTGGTTATGTTTGTAATTAAGTAATTTTTTTTTAGCATGATTCAAGCAGCAGATTTACAAAAAATATTAAGCAAAGGTAAAGAAGTTTTTATTGCCGATACTGCACGCGTTTTTGGAAACGTAATTTTAGGCAATGAAGTAAGCATTTGGTATGGTGCTGTGGCGCGTGGTGATTCTGATTTAATAACTATTGGCAATGGGAGTAATGTGCAGGACACTGCGGTAATACATGTGGATCCAGGTTTTCCAACCACCATTGGCGAAAATTGTATTATAGGCCATGGTGCTATTGTGCATGGCGCAACCCTGGCTAATAATGTATTGGTTGGTATGCGCGCCACTATTTTAAATGGTGCTCATATTGGTGAGTTCTCTATTATTGGCGCTGGAGCTGTGGTGCCAGAAGGTATGCAAATTCCGCCATATAGCTTAGTTTTAGGTATTCCCGCTAAAGTTATAAAAACCATTAGTGAAGAACAGAAAGAAAAAATTATAAAAAATGCGGAAAGCTATGTTAAGCTGAGTAAAATTTACTTAGAAAATCAATAATTATAATTTCTCAATAGCCATAATACCATCTCGAATAGGTAATAAAATATTTTTTACTCGCTTATCATTTTGAACCATGTTGTTAAATTGATGAATTGCCTTGGTCTCATCATCTTCAATTTGGGCTTTAGTGTCAACCACTTTGCCACTCCATAATACATTATCGGCCAATATAATACCACCTTTTCTTACTTTTTCAATACATGATTCGTAGTAGGCTGCATATTCCATTTTTTCGGCATCTATCCATACTATATCCCAATGAGGTACCATTTTATTTGCATCATTTATTGACATTAAAGCATCGCCTATCATTACTTTTATTTTTTGGTTATAAGGGCTTTTTTCAATAAATTGTTGTGCAATTAGTGCTACTTCATGATTTACTTCCAAACTAATCACTTTTGAGTTGTCATTTACTAATCCTTCAGCTAAACATAAAGCAGAATAACCAGTATAAGTACCAATATCTAATATATATTGTGGTTTGATTAAGCAGCTTAAAAAAGCTAAAAATCGGCCTTGTAAATGCCCACTTAGCATGCGTGGAAGCATCACATTTGTATGCGTATATCTATTTAAATTATATAAATGCTCAGGCTCTTTGCTTGTATGCGATTCTGCATATTGTTGAATATTTTTATCAATAAAATCCATCCCAACAAAATTAGTCTAATTATTATTTTAATAATAAAAATTTTATGTACGTTTGAATTTTAAAATTATGAATTCATTTTTTAAGTGCTATTCGCCATTTTTTTTCGCCAACTTCATTTTTAGCAAAACATAAATTGCTTTACTATTATATATTTCCATTACTAATGAGTATCTTACTTCAAGTTGGCTTATTGGCGAGTATTTTTATATTTTCAAGGTATTTGGCAACAGGTATTTTAGGAACTTATATGCCTCATACAATTACCGAATTTAAAGGATTTTGGAGCTTTTTAAATATTTTTAGTGGTTTTTCAATAGCTAAATTACTCTCATTCTTAATCGGAATTGGGGTGTTTTTAGTAGGTACTAAGTTGTCTAAATATATTGTTTTAATTGTGCTTTCACCTGTATTTGCCTTATTAAGCGAAAAAGTAGAAGAAATAGTAACAGGTAAAATATTTCCATTTAACATGTCTCAACTTTTAAAAGATATTTTAAGAGGCGTAATTAAAGCTTTAAGAAATTTGTTTATTGAGATAGGCCTAATAGCCTTGTTTACTCTTGCTAGTTTTTTTGCTGGTACTTTTAACTTATTAATTGTGCCTATTTTATGGCTGGTGAGTGCTTATTTTTATGGTTTTAGTATGATGGATTATGTGTGCGAAAGACGCAAAATGAGTGTGAGTGAAAGTGTATCTTTTATTCGTCAAAATAGAGGTATCGCTTTAGGAAATGGATTAATGTATTCTGTTTTATATAAAATACCATTTGTTGGTTTATGTATTGCTCCTATTAATGCAGCAGTAGTAGCCGTAACTAGTATTTTTGAAAAGGAAAAAATGAATTAGACCTTCGCTAACCTTTTACTTAACCCAAACTCTATTAGATATAGAATGAAAAAGTATTACGGAATTTCTTGAATAAAACTTTCTCTCTAAAAATTCATTCTGAATCAATTACTCATTTCTATTAAAAATGTACTTATTTTGCAGCAGTGATACAAACACATTTAGAAAATAGAATTGGCTATATCATTTTGAATAGACCTGAAAAGTGCAATGCCCTTAATGATGAAATGGCTGCAGCTTTTCATAAAGCGCTTAATGATTTTAAAGATAATACTGATTGCAAAATTGTAATTATAAAAGCAGTAGGTGAAGCCTTTTGTGCAGGTGCGGATTTAGATTATTTAAAAAAATTACAAGCCTATACTTATGAGCAAAATCTGCAAGACTCAACTAATTTAATGCAAATGTTTAGTGCCTTGCTTCATTTTCCTAAAATTACCATTGCTCAAGTGCAAGGTGCTGCCTTAGCAGGGGGTTGTGGTTTAGCTAGCTTAGCCGATTTTTGTTTTGCCACACCCGACAGCAAATTTGGTTATACCGAAGTTAAAATTGGTTTTATTCCAGCTATCGTTTCTGTGTTTTTAAGTAAAAAAATAGGTGGAAATGCTGCTAAAAAGTTATTGTTAACCGGTCAAATAATTAACTCCCAAGAAGCCATGAATCTTGGTCTAATAACCCAAGTTGCAGCCAATGAAACAATTGAAAATGAAGTGAATAATTTTGCAAACCAATTAGCGCAATCCATATCAGCAGAATCCATAAGCTTAACCAAACAATTACTTACTCAAATGGAAGGTAAATCGCTATCAGAACAATTAACTTTAGCAGCCGAAGCTAACGCCAAAGTCCGGGGAACAGAGGACTGCATAAAAGGAATTTCATCATTTTTAAATAAAGAAAAATTAAACTGGTAATATGTATTTTATTGATACCCATGCACATTTATATGCCGAAGAATTTAATACAGATAGGATAGCAATGGTGCAACGCGCCATCGATGCAAAAGTTTTAAAAATGATTTTACCCAATGTAGATTCGGAAAGTATTGCTGGACTAAAACAACTATTAATAGATTTTCCTAACCATTGCTTTGGTATGATGGGCCTACACCCATGCTCTGTAAGTTCTAATTTTCAAGAAGAATTGGCCCCTATTCAAGCAGAATTATTTGCAAATACGGCATTGTATAAAGCGGTAGGCGAAATAGGAATAGATTTATATTGGGATAAAACAACACAAAACTTTCAAGAAAGTGCTTTTATTAAGCAATGTCTATGGGCTTTAGAATTAAATTTACCAATTGCTATTCATACCCGTAGTGCTAAATATGAAACTATTAAACAATTAAAAACTTTGCCTAAACAACCGGGAGGCGTTTTTCATTGTTTTAGTGGTTCTTTAGAAGAGGCTCAAGAGATAATAAATTTGGGTTATTTTATAGGAATTGGCGGTGTGTTAACTTATAAAAATGCAAACTTACCAACTTTATTAAGTCAATTAAGCATAGATAATATTATTCTTGAAACCGATGCGCCTTATTTACCCCCCTTGCCTTTTAGAGGCAAAAGGAATGAGAGCAGTTATATCCCTCTGATAGCCGAAAAACTAGCAGATGCTTTTAATGTTTCAATTCAAACAATTGCAGAAGCAACCTCGGCTAATGCAGAAAAATTATTTAAGTTATAATTTTAATAGATAAAATGATACTTTTGTATCCCAAAAGGAAAGTTGTCCGAGTGGCTGAAGGAGCACGCTTGGAAAGCGTGTGTATCGCAAGGTACCGAGGGTTCGAATCCCTCACTTTCCGCATCTTATTTATCATATTTTGTTAACACCCTGTAAATATTAAGTTTATAGGGTTTTTCTTTTAATTCAATTTGATACTATTTGTTAGAATTTAGCATATAAATGGTGTTCAATTCGGTTACCAATTTATAAATAAAAATAGGTCAACAAAATTGATATAAATAACTTAAAAATATAGTATTCAATTAATACAAATACCAAAAATAAACCTATATTTGCATAATTTCTGTTCTAAATAAAGGGGAAATTATAATCTTAACTTTATGTAAAACAATTAAAAGTAAAAAGCTAACAATAAAATATAATATCTTCACTCATTAAACAAAATCAAATGAATTCAACAATGTTCAAATTTATATTTAATATCTTACTTTTAATTTTTCCATTTTTTCTGAAAAGCCAGTCAGATAAAACGCCATACTTTAATAAAACTTTAAATATGTATTATTTTTCCAAAGATGAAAATTATACTCAAAATACAAAATTTTATGACTATGCCGAACCCTTTAAAGAAGGTTATGCGTCAGTTCGTATTCAAAATAAATGGGAATTCATAGATACAAACTTAAACACTGCCATAAAGACAGATTATGCTGAAATAGGTTCATTTAACAATGGATTTTGTAAAGTTTGGAATTTAAATGGGCAATGCAATTCAATAAACAAACAAGGACAACTTTTATTTAAAAACTTTGTGGATGAAATTTCGATAGTTAGTGACCATAAAATCGCCATTTCCATCAAAGGATTGTGGGGTTTTGCTAACGACTCTGGAAATCTAATCATCACGCCTCAATTTGCAGAAGTAAAAGATTTTAAAAACGGGAAAACATGGGTCAAAATTGGTCAATTGTGGTTCATCATTGACCGGTTTGGGAATAAAATATCAAACCAAGGTTTTGAAAATACAAGTAATATTGAAAATAATCAATGTATTGCTTTTCGTTCCAATCAAATATATACTGTTAATTGGCTGAACAATACCATTAGTGAGCCTGCTATACTTAAATACACTCCAAGTTCACAATGTAAAAAAATACTTTTATTGAATGAATACCAAATATTTCAATATGAAAATAATGAATATTTTGCTCTGAAAAACAACGAAATTATATGGAAAAATAAATTTTATAATTTAAAATCTAACGGAAAATCCATACTAGCTGTTAAACAAAATGACTTTTATCAATTAGTTGATTTAAATCTAAATCCTCAATCCAATCTTTTATTTGAAGATGTGGAATTTTATGCTGACGAAAATATTAAAATTTTTGTTGGGCCTTATTATTATTTTAAAACTAAAGATGGCATGGACTTAATCAAATAAATAATGAAATTAGTTAATTTTTTATCACAAAGCTTCATTATATTTTTGTTATTATTATCAATTCCAAAGCAATTAATATCACAACAAAATTCGACCTGCCCTCCTAATATTGACTTTGAATTAGGCAACCTAAATAACTGGAAACCATTTACAGGCTCTTGTTGTCCAATTAATACAGGCTCAGCGGGCGCTTCAACAGGAAGACATACTATAATGTCCGGTACAGGCACTGACCCTTATGGTGGATTTCCTGTTGTTCCTAGCGGTGGTGGCTCTTATGCTCTTAAGATAGGCAACAATAGCACAGGTGCACAAGCTGAAAAGGTTAGATATTTTGTTAGAGTTCCTAATAATGTTAATAATTATAGCTTTATCTACCGTTATGCGGTTGTTTTCCAAGACCCTGGACACACTGCTGCTCAACAACCAAGATTTGAAGTAAAAACATTTGATTCGGCAACCAATCAATCTCTCAATTGTAACACCCACACTTATATTGCCGCTTCTAATATTCCTGGATTTACAAGATCGAATATAAATTCAAGTGTTTATTATAGGGCTTGGTCTACAGCTACAATTAATTTGTCTGGATACGCTGGTAGAACTATTATTTTGGATTTTGCTAGTGGTGATTGTTCTCTTAATGGACATTTTGGTTATGGTTATGTCGACTTAAGTTGTGGCCTTTTTCAAATCAATACAGTTGCCTGTAAAAAACAAAAAACATCAACCCTCACTGCCCCTCCTGGATTTCAAAGTTATAAATGGCTTGATTCTTCTAAAACTCAAGTACTAGGAACATCAAGTACATTGATTGTAAACACACCAAGTTCTTTAAAAAAATACTATGTGGTGCTTACTCCTTTTCAAGGATTTGGTTGCCCCGATACTTTATCAACCCAAATCACTGTAACTAATGTAAAAGCTGACTTTTCTATTGAACCTTCAAAAAACCTATGTTTTAAAGGCAACAACTACATCTTCAAAAACAATAGTAGCACCAATTCTACCCCAATGAGTTACATTTGGTCATTTGGTGACGGCCAGTCCTCCACATTAACTTCTCCAAGCAAATCATACAATACGGCAGATAGTTTCAATATCCGTTTAATCACAAGTTCCGCTGAAGGATGTAAGGACACACTTACTAAGGGCCTTAGAATATACCCTTCTCCTGTCCCTGAGTTTAATATTAATGACTCTTTGCAATGTATAAGAAGCCATTCCTTTAAATTCACTAATACTACAACTTTAAGTTCTGGTTCTATGAATTACAATTGGACCTTTGGTG
>JABMMZ010000066.1 GCA_013205405.1 Bacteroidota bacterium
ACATTTGTGGTGAAAATCACCACCTTTACCAAGCCCGAAACCTTTATAAGTAAGCGGCTAATAAAATTTGGGGCTGACAAACACATCGCTTAAAATAGAAATTAAATCACTACCAATCTCACTTCGAAAAGAAGTTGCGGACTTTGTTGCATTTCTTAAAACAAAAAATAAGAAAAAAGTAAAATTTAAATCAAGAGAATTTGAATATGCTAAAGGTAAAATCCAACTGTCTCAAGAATTTGATGAACCATTAGACATTTTTAAAGAATACACTTAATGGCGTACATTCTAGATACACATGCTTTTCTTTGGTTTGTAGCCGGAGACAAGAAGCTTCCTGAAAGTGTGAAAGCCAAAATCAAAGACATTAGTGAAATGTGTTTTCTGAGTGTAACAAGATTTAGAGAAAATATAAGCGAATTTTGAAAGAAAAATGGCTTAAAATAATATTAAAATCCTAGGAGTTCATTTTCCGATTTTTGAAAAAACTGTATCCAATTTTGTATCCACTTAAAAAATGATAAGGCTAACAATCAGATTGTTAGTCTTTTAAATTTCGTTTCGTAGTCCGTAGGGGAATCGAACCCCTCTGTCTGAGATGAAAACCCAGTATCCTAACCGATAGATGAACGGACCAAATTTTAGGAATGCAAAAATAATAAAAAAATTTAAATTGCAAAATAGAATTTTTAATTTTTTAAAAATGTACCTTTGCAGTCCAAAAAAAATAACATAAAAACAAATGATAAGAGTAGCAATTAATGGATTTGGTCGTATTGGCCGTTTGGCTTTCAGAGTAATTAGCCAAAGAACTGACATTGAGGTTGTAGCAATTAATGACCTTACGGATAACAAAACTTTAGCCCATTTACTAAAGTTTGATTCTGTGCATGGAAAATTTAACGGCACTGTAGATTATACAGAAACTGCTATTATTGTAAATGGTAAATCTATTGCTGGTTTAGCCGAAAGAGACCCAAAAGCTTTGCCTTGGAAAGATATGAATATTGATGTAGTTCTTGAATCTACTGGAAGATTTACCGATAAAGAAAGTGCTGGACAACACCTAACAGCTGGTGCAAAAAAAGTTGTAATCAGTGCCCCTGCTACTGGCGAAATGAAAACAATTGTATTAGGTGTAAATGACAATACTTTAGATGGTACAGAAACTATTTTATCAAATGCTTCTTGTACTACCAACTGCTTAGCACCCATGGTAAAAATATTAGACGATTTATGCGGCATAGAAAATGGTTTTATGACTACTATACATGCGTATACAAGCGACCAAAACTTGCAAGACGCACCACATAAAGACTTGCGTAGAGCTCGTGCTGCTGCGTATAGCATTATACCTACAAGTACCGGTGCTGCCAAAGCTGTAGGTTTGGTAATGCCTCATTTACAAGGCAAATTAAACGGCAACTCTATGAGAGTGCCTGTGCCAGACGGTTCTGTTACCGATTTTACGTGTAATGTTAGAAATGCAAAAACAAAAGATGAAATAAATGCAGCATTCAAAGCCGCTTCTGAAAACCAATTAAAAGGTATTTTAGAATTTTCTACAGATCCTTTGGTATCTATAGATATTGTTGGCAATACCCATTCTTGTGTGTTTGATAGCGATTTAACCATGGTAATTGGCAATAGCATAAAAGTAGTAGGTTGGTACGACAACGAAGCTGGTTACAGCAACCGTGTAGTTGACTTAATGGCTAGAATAGGTAAATAATAATTTAAACAATTATATAAAAAGCCTGTAATTAAATTACAGGCTTTTTTTATGGTTTATAACGATAATAGTCTTCAAAGAACCAGAAGTTATGAGGCAAATAATTTTCCTTTTTCAAAGTTCCAACATCTATATAAATTTCCATTCTTTATTTTGAGATTCATTCTTTAATTCGAAATTTAACTTTTGAATACTACTTGAACTTGAATTCCATTCTACCGAATTAATCTTTTATATATTGTAAAGAATTTTAATAGCAGAATCCTTAATAATTAACTATTGATAATTGTCCAGAGGTACTAAAGCAACTGCACTATAAATACCCTTAAATAATCGTTCACTGTGTTAAACAATATTTTCATTAAAGAATCTTGTTAGTTGGTTGAATATTTTTTTAAATATTTTTTTAAATTACTCCTTATTAGGCAATGCCAACTTAAATATTTGACGATAAACAGCTATTATTTGAAAACACCAAACAATCATTAATATTAGGAAACTACTCAACAAAACATAAACATTTAGCTGATTAGGCGCCTCGAATCCAAAAGTTCCAATTAATTCATTTGTTTTAGATTTTATAAATACAAGAACTATGACATTTATCGAATAGACAAGTGCTAAAATAAATGCAATTTTATAAGCATACCATTGAATTATTTTATGATGTGAAAATCCTAATTTTAATAGTGTTTCAATTTCAAATTTTGATCTAGTAATTGACAATTGAATATATAATATTAATGAATTAACAGATATGACAATCATAATTACTCCAAAAAATGCAATTATTGATAGTATGGCTTGCAGTAAATTGGCGAATTTGCCATTTTTGAGTAATTCACTATTTGCCTCATAACCATGCTTGTCAATATAATTTTGGACATTTGATAGCTCATTATTTTTTGCTTCAACGATTATGCGCAATGATTCATTATTGTTTTGATTTAGTCCATAAATTTTATTTGCATATTCCATAAAACTATAAGGAACAAGAACAGAAGTAATTCTATTAGAAAAACCAACAATTTTACCTCTATAAAAAGAGTTACCTCCGATTCCTCTTATTTCAATTTTGAAATTCGCCATTTTAATAGTGCTTTTCGAAATTTGAGGCAGACCTCTACCAGGAGCATAGTTGAAATTATATAAGTTGATAAAGTCATTCGGCAGAATTATTGGAATTTCGTCATCTTTAATATTCCATTGCCAATCTTTGGGTTTAATGTCAAGAAAATCATCATCAACACTTTCTAAAAATAAGTCAGTTCTTATTTCCGTATATGTATTTTCAATGGGGAATTGAATTGATGCTTGTGCTTCAAATTTGTTGGCAGTAAACTTGCCAACCTTTTTAAAACATGGATTTGATTTAATCTCTTTGATTTCGCTTTCAGTAAAAGAGCTATTCCCAATATTGAATGTATTAAGTAACGAGATCTTTTTATTGATAACTAAAAATTGACTGCCAATAGCTTGTTCAGAATCATGAATTATATTTTTAAAATCTGTGAATATTTGAGATGAGGTTAATATTAATAAAAACCCTAAGAAAAC
Source organism: Bacteroidota bacterium (assembly GCA_013205405.1). Lineage (GTDB taxonomy): Bacteria > Bacteroidota > Bacteroidia > NS11-12g > UBA955 > JABMMZ01. The sequence continues at coordinate 3,290 of JABMMZ010000066.1, forward strand.
TCCAAAAATTGCACTTGTCAACTGACTAATTTTTTGAGTTCTATAAAGAATTTTAGATATCAAGTTCATGCTAAATTGTAATTAATTCAAACCCAGACATAAGATCCTTACTATTTAATGAAGTTATTATAATACCCGCATTTTGGGATTTCGCTTCATTGATAATTAAATCAGTAGCTATAGAGGTATTTAATTCATCCAAATGACTAAAGGGTTCATCCATTATTAACCATTTAAACTTTCGATTCAAAGCTCTTAAAATAGCCACCCTTTGCATTTGACCATGTGATAATTTGAAGATAGGCTGGTCTAATTTATTTGAAATATCAAGTTTATCAGCCCATCCTTTGATTTTAATTCTATTTAACTCGATTTCACTATTTGATATCCTTTTTGAGGAATCTGCATTTTGAATTTCTAAAGGCAAAAAAATATTTTCAAATGCACTCAATTGAGGAAACAATAGAAGGTCTTGAAATACTGCGCTGCATCCATATGAACGCCATTCACTCCATTGCTTATATTTAAATTTAACAGCATTAATTTCTCCAATAAATAAGTCTCCATGAAAATCACCGCGGGTTCCAGTTATGATGCCAACAACTGTTGATTTTCCTTTTCCAGAGGGCGCAATAAGTTGATACCATTTTCCAGATTCAAAGGTGAAGTCATTATTAAATATATTATCCTCCAGCTGAACATCGTTTAAAGGTTTTGGAATAATTTTATCAAATCTAATCGAGAAATCTTTATAGTTTTTTAACATCTGCAACTAATTCATCAATAGCTAAAATCATTCGCATTAGACTGTTTTGATCACCCTCTTTTTTCAAATGTACGCCAATTGTAGATGCTTTGAGACTGCCGGCAAATGAAAAAGAAGAAAAATTACTCATGACTTTTTTTGCCATTTTGTACTCTTTATCTGATTGACCGATATTGCCAAGCAGCGACTGTATTTGTTTGCTGCCATAATTATCAAAATCTAAACTAACATAACACGCAATTGGATTTTCTGAAAACAACTTCTGAATATCTGAATTTATTGAATTAGACCCTTTGCTATTCTCATCAATCTCCTTAGCCGCAGACGCGTCATTAGTTATGATAATTCTGTCATTTATGTTAACAAAAAGCACATCACCGTATCCACTATTTGTAGGCAATATCATTTTGTTTCCTTCAAGCGTTATTTTTCCCTCACTCAATTCAGATATTTTTGCAATCATCTTATTATAAACATTTGATTCTTTTATGCCTATTTGAATGCAATAAATTGGAACTGGCTTTGATACAATGTTGGTTTGAAATTCATAATCTTCAAGATATTCGTTGTACTCATAAGTTGTTTCCTCAATATCTTTCATTTTAATTTCAGTAATAGCCATCGAAATATTTCCATTTAAAAGATTTTTAATTTCTGACTCGCTTAATCCAATAGTTCTTTCTAATTCTGATATACTTTCATCGTATTTTGGAATGATTTTTAATATATTGAAGACTTCTTTCATATTAATTACCGCTGTTATACCCATTAATATTTTACCATTCGAAGATATATAGTCTAATGCTTTACTATCCAAACCTTTTTCTCCTAGAATATTGAATTCTTCAGTCTTATTCTCATCTTTAAAAAATTGCATACCATCTATACTTATGTGATTTTTATTGAAATTAAGCACAAAAGTTGATCCTTCTATATTGTTAGATAAATCTTTGATTTTTTTAGGATAATAGCTGTCTAAATTTTGATTTTCAATCTCTTTTTCAATTAATTTATTAATGTTTTTGTAATTAATATAAAGACTTGCATCGCCTCCTTTATCCTCTGATTTTACGTAAGACTCATTTGACAAGATAGATTCTTCACTCTTTTGATTTAACAAACGCTTTGATTTAGATAAAGACTCCTCATTACCGTAATAAATGACACAAGCATCGTCATTCCAAACTATTGACATTTTGGCATTATTATCTTCCTCAGAAGTATAAATAAATATATCCTCAGAAGTTTTATATTCTAGGTTCGCATCTGAGGCGAATTTTTCAATAAAATCTTTGAAATTATTTGCATCTGAAATTCCTAATACCAATCCAATATTAGATTTGTCATCATTTAATTCGGTAAACAAATAAATATTGTCTTTTAAGGATATACCTGATTTTAATGGATTTTTAAACAACTTTGACATATCTATGCCACCTTCATCCATTTGATCAACCATTTGGTTATAAGACTTCATGTTTTCAATTTCATCAAAATCTAATTTACCAGCCAAAGACATTGTGTTTACTTTAAGAACAGTCATAGCATTTTTAGGAATGTATTTAGACAAATTGGATTTTCTAAACACAAAAAACCATAAAGCCCCAGCTGTTAAAAGGACAACCGATACTACAATGATTATTATAATATATTTTCTTTTCATAAGTTCAATAATACGGGAAAAAAATTATTTTCCAAATCAAAAAGTATTAATATTAATTATTTTTATTAGATAAAGAATTAATTATGCTAACATAGCCAAAATTCTAACATCATAAAATAAAAAATATCATAGATGAAAAGCTAATCTGAATAATAGTTCTTCTGTTCGTATTTTAATTAAGGCCCCAAAACCTATCATATGTAGTATCATCTTCGTTCTCTATAAAACGAATAGTATTGTCATTTTTTGAATATTAAATCTAAACTACCACTCCAACAATTCCCTCAAGCCCTTCTCCAACTGCTCTTTACCTAAAAATTTATCTTCTAAATCCTTAGCTAAAGGCACAGGCGTATCAAGGCTGCCAATGCGCTTTACAGGAGCATCTAAAGCAGTAAAACAATGTTCGCTTATCCAGGCAGCTATTTCGGCACCAATGCCACCTGTTAGGGTATCTTCGTGTAATACCAAAACCTTACCCGTTTTTTTTACGGCTGTTTTTACCGCTTCCTTATCCCAAGGCATTAAGGTGCGTAAATCCACTATTTCGGCATGGATGCTTAAGTTTTTGCAAGCCTCTAAGGCCCACTGCACACCCCAACCGTAGGTAATAATAGTTAAATCTTCTCCTTCTTGAACGGTATGCGCGTTGCCAATTTCTAAAGTATAATAATCATCTGGCACTTCGGCTTCTATACTTCTGTACAAGTTTTTATGCTCAAAAAACAACACTGGATTTGGGTCGTTAATGGCAGCACATAGCAAACCTTTGGCATCATAAGGATTGCTTGGATAAATAATTTTTAACCCTGCCACATGAAAAAACCAAGCCTCGGTACTTTGGCTATGAAATGGTCCTGCACCAACACCTGCACCTGTAGGCATGCGCACCACCAAATCAGCAGCTTGTGCCCAACGGTAATGACTTTTGGCTAGGTTATTCACTATTTGATTAAACCCACAGGTTACAAAATCTGCAAATTGCATTTCTACAATGGCCTTGTATTTCTTAATAGCTAAACCATAGCCTGCACCTAATATAGACGATTCTGTAATGGGGGTATTGCGTATTCTTTCTTTTCCAAATTGCTTATAAAATTGATCTGAAATTTTAAATACACCACCATATTCTGCTACGTCTTGCCCCATTAACACAGTATTCGGATGGCGCTCCATACTTTGTTTTAATCCATCGCTTATAGCGTCTACCAAACGTTTAGTGCTTTTTGCACTGCTGGTAGGGGTTATTATTTCTTGGGTATAAGGTGCAAATACGTCTGCTATTTCTTCTTCAATATTAGCTACTATTTCTGGCTCTGCAAATACTTCCGCTAAATCATCGTCCATGCCATGTTTCAGCTCATCATGAATTTGCTCTTTTAAGGTTTCTGTCAAAATACCTTCAGCCATTAAAAATGCTTCATAATTGTTAATTGGATCCTTTTTACCCCATTCGTCAAATAATTCTTGGGGTACATACTTGGTGCCACTGGCTTCCTCATGCCCACGCATTCTAAATGTCATACATTCTAATAAAATAGGGCGTGGCGCTTTGCGCATGCTTTCGGCCAATTCATTGGTTTTATTATAAACCTCTAAAATATTATTGCCATCTACTTGATAAGCTTCCATGCCATAACCTATGCCTTTATCTATAAATTGTTTACAACGAAATTGCTCATTACTGGGGGTGCTTAGTCCGTAGCCATTGTTTTCTATCAGAAAAATAACGGGCAATTGCCATACCGCAGCTACATTCATAGCCTCATGAAAATCGCCTTCGCTTGTACCACCATCGCCACTAAATACTACACTAATTTTTTGTTCTTTATTTAATAAATGAGCCAAAGAAATACCATTTGCAACGCCTAACATAGCACCCAAATGTGAAATCATACCTATAATATGATATTCATTGGTGCCAAAATGAAAACTTCTATCTCTGCCCTTTGTAAAACCACTTTTTTTACCTTGCCACTGTGCAAAAAGTTTTTTGAATGGTACTTTTCTAGTAGTAAATACCCCTAAATTTCTATGCAATGGTAATACGTATTCATCGGATTGTAAGGCCATTGTAACGCCTACAGAAATAGCCTCCTGACCAATACCACTAAACCATTTGCCTATTTTACCTTGTCGTAGTAAAATCAGCATTTTTTCTTCTATAATTCTTGGATAAAGAATATTTTTATAAATATTCAGTAACTCATCGTTACTTAATTGTTTACGGTTAAAATTCACAATGCAAAAGTAATTGAATTTTTTTTAACATATTTGCAACTAACTAAACAAATATAAGGTGATAGAAGAATATAAACATATTATACTTCTAATGGATTTTATTACATTTATTTTACAAGTTTAAATATATGAACATAGTTAATAATGAACTCATACACGAGAATTTTAAATTTAAACTGATAACTAAAATATTATCCTTGCTGTTAATTTTTAGAACCATTCAAATGGCTATTAGCTATTATTATTATCAAAATGGATTTCTTACAGAAGAGCTATTTTTTACATCTTTTTACCTTCTTATTCTTATTGGATTATTTATTGGCAAAAAAGTGCACTTTTTTGCAGTAATTCTCATTTTTATACAATATAAATTTGATGATTATTACTTTAGCCACAATGTGAGTAGCAACATTGTTTGCTTTATATCATTTTATTTGATGTTATTTAGCTATAATTTTGAAAAACTAGCAAAAGAAAATATTACCGATACTTCATTTTTAAAACGAATAAATAATGCCAAATATTTAATTGCATTTATGTGGGGCATTCTTCATTTTGTATCAATTTTTAGCCATTTTGACGATGTGAACTGGACAAGTGGTAAGGCTTTAGGAATGATATTATGCAATCCGTATTTATCTAAATTTTATGTCTTTTTTCAAAATTTCAACCACTCACATACTAATTTTTATCTATTTCTATCTCATTTTTTCAGCTATTCTTTTTTGTTTTTTCAAACCACAATGCTCTTGTTTTTTATATTTAAACGAACAAGAATAGTGTTTTATATTTGGTTTTTTTTATTCAATATTGGTGTTACTTTTTTTATCAATGTTGCTTTTTTAATGCATTTTTCTTGGATATTGTTTTACCTGCTATTACCAAAAATAAAATTGAAGGCGTTTAATCTGTTTTCTTATGCTAAAAATATTCAATTAAGCAATGAATTAGCTAAAACCACAAAGACTTTTTTGGTTGTTATAGGTCTTTTTGTACTTATCAATTTTCCTTTACTCAAAAATATAACCCATAAAACATTTTGGATATTTAGAGAATGGGATACTTATCGCTATTTAGATAGAAAACTTACTATGGTTGGTTTATGCAAACTCAATGTTTTTAATAGTTATCAAATTGCCAATGGTATAAAATGGTTTACTATTTATAAGCAAGAAAATAATAAATGGAAAAAATTACCTTTGATAGATACCGATGGCAGCAGATTATCTTACTTTCCAGATATTTTACATACTGTAAATCATGGTAGCGATTTTTTATTTTATGCCAATGTTTTTCAATATTCATGCGGTATAGAGGTAATAGATTATAGCAACTCTACAACACCTTATAAACTTCCAGGCAGGGTGTATGAAAGGCTTATTAAATACGATAAAAATAGATTTTCGCCCAATGCTAAATTATATAAGGTAGAATTTTATAGCCGTAAAACAGATAATCCAAAGTTTTATCCTTATAAACCAAGTTTAGATAGTGTAAAATACGTTCGTCCTTTAACTTTAAATTAAGGTTTAAAATACATTAAATTAAAAATCAAACATGAACTGACAATTACCTTTGCCACTTATCTAAAAACTAAAATATACTTGCATTTTAAAGAATTATCATTTCCAACAAATTATATATGGGGTGCAGCTATATCTGCTGCACAAGCAGAAGGCGCTGTGCATATTGACGGAAAATTAAACAGTATTTGGGATGACTTTAGTAAGCGAAAATGGAACTTAAACCGCAAAATAGCCCATCATGGTATTTCCCACAAACCATTGAACAGTGCTGAATTTTATCACAATTTTAAGGCAGATATTCAGATACTCAAACAATTAAACTTTAAAGCCTTTAGATTTTCTACTGCCTGGAGCCGCATATTACCCAATGGAATAGGACCAATAAACCAAAAAGGAATAGATTTTTACAACCAATTAATAGATGAGTTATTAGAAAATAATATTGTCCCTTGGTTGACTATTTACCACTGGGATTTACCAGTGGCTCTTCAAAAAAAAGGCGGTTGGGTAAATAGAGATATTCTGAACTGGTTTGAAGAATTTACGCAAGTATTACTCCATCATTTTGGCGATAGAGTGCTTAATTGGATGGTATTAAACGAGCCTTTGGCTTTTACTGCTGCTGGTCATTTTTTAGGTGTGCATGCGCCAGGCAAAATAGGTATTACTAATTTTTTAAAAGCCACTCACCATGCCTTGCTTGTTCAAGCAAATACTGGTAGACAAATAAAAAATATAAATGCCAATTTTAAAGTAGGCACTACATTTTCGGCCACTTATATAACACCTTATTCGCAAAAGCCAAAAGATATAGAAGCCACAAAAAGAGCCGATGCATTGTATAATCGCCTTTTTTTAGAGCCATACTTAGGCATGGGTTTGCCTATATCTGAGCTTCCATTTTTAAATAAAATAGAAAAATATACCAAGTCAGAAGATAATTATGCTTTTGATGCCGATTTTATTGGGATTCAAAACTATACGCGTGAGGTAGCCAAACATAATACTTGGATGCCTTACATTAAAGCAGGAATAGTGCCTGCCGAAAAAAGAAATGTTCCCATTACGGCAATGAAATGGGAGATATTGCCAGAATCTATTTACCATATTTTAAAAAAAATAAATCAGTATCCTAATTTACCTCCTATTTATCTTACCGAGGTAGGTGCTGCTTTTAAGGACACCGTTTCTGAAAATGGAGACGTAAATGACCAAGAACGCATCCAATTTTTTGAAAAATATTTTCAACAAGTACTTAGAGCGCATCAAGAAAATTATACTACTGAAGGTGTTTTTGTTTGGAGTTTATTAGATAATTTTGAATGGGCAGAAGGTTATCATCCCCGTTTTGGCTTAGTACATGTAGATTTTAAAACTCAACAACGTATTATTAAGCAATCGGGCAAATGGTTTAAAGATTTTTTAAAGTCTTAAATACTTTTTTCTACCATAAAAAATAAATTTTATCATATAATCTAAGGTATTAAATTGCAAGAAAAAATACATCTAGAAGCTAAAAAACTAATTTATAATACTATTAAATTTATACTTGAAAATACAATGATTGGGTAGACTGGAAAAAAATTAACTGCCTATTAACTGACAGATAATTTCCAGTTAAGAATTTTTTTACTAAATTTAGTTTGTATAAACAAAAAATTCCAATATTTCTGCTGGACTTTTGCTCCCAAAAGTGGTCTATTCTCTAACTAATTTTGGGATTAATTGAGGACTTATAGGACTTTAAACTACTCAATTACTCAAGTGATAAATAATCGTGAAGTTAGATTGATTCTGGTTATTCTAGCAATTTTATAATGTGAACGCTAGTTGCGGGGACAGGACTCGAACCTGCGACCTTTGGGTTATGAGCCCAACGAGCT
>JABMMZ010000067.1 GCA_013205405.1 Bacteroidota bacterium
GTACCTAAATCATCAGCAATAATTAGAATTACATTGCGTTGTGAAAATAAATGACTAATTATTAAATTGATTAAGCAAAAAAGTAGTATTTTTTTCATTAAAACTTTAGACGATTTTATAATATTAATCCTTCGTATATGTTTATTATTTATTTTAATTTCAATATTTGTTTGGCTATAAGTATGATAAAAAATACAATTATAGCCAAAGTGAAATTTTTATTGGCGGAAATTTAAATACCCAAATTTAGGATTAAATAAAAATGATTTATCTGTAAGTGTTAGTAAAAAAGTGGTTAAATCAACCTTTTCATCTGCGTTCAATTTTATTTTCTTTTGCAAGAGTTGCGATAAAGTCTTATAGTGAATTATACCATCTGTATAATGATTCAAGACTTCTCCAATTGTTTTAAATCTACCATCGTGCATGTAGGGGTAAGTAAATTCGATATTGCGCAATGTGGGTACTTTGAATTTTAAAGAATCTTTTGCACTTTGTGTTACTTTAATTCTGCCATAGTCTTTTAAATCCTTGTCTAAACTTAAGCCATTGTTTTCAAAATTTAAATTGGTAAATAAGGGTTCGGTATGGCAAGAGGAGCAATTTTTTAGGAATATGGTATATCCTTTTTTCTCTTGTATAGAAAATGAGGCTTTCATATTAATTACACTATCATATTTAGAATTAGAACTTACCAATGTTAACATAAATTGGGAAATAGATTTTAATACACGTTCTCCGGTTGCTAAACTATCACCATAAGCTTTATAAAACAAGCGTTTATAACCATTAGATTGCTGTAATTTCAAAACTACATTTTCAATGGTTTCACCCATTTCATCGAGGTGTGAAATGGGTGAAAGCGCTTGCATATCTAAATGATTAACAGCACCATCCCACATAAAACTTTTATGCCACGCTAAATTCATAAGTGCTGGAGAATTTCTGATTCCAATACTGTCTCCAATACCATGGCTAAGCGCGTGGTCAACATGCGTAAAAGCATTGTAAGGCGAATGGCAATTGGCGCAAGAAATGGTATTATTTTTGGATAAAATTGGATCGTAAAATAATATCCTACCCAATTTTATTTTGGTTTTATCCAATGAATTATTAGTAAAATTATAAACAGGCTTTGGCCATTTTTTGGGTGCAAAAAAAAGCAAATCTTTATGTGCCACAAATGACATTAATCCTGTAAAAATTAATAGAATTAATAGCAATTTAATTTTCATTCAATTACAAAAATTGTTTTAAAAATTTCAGCCAATTTTACTGCTTGTAAGCTTGGAGACATCATGGTATGATTTGTGTTTGAGTTAACATCAGAAAAAAACTTATTCAATTCAATTCCAATGGTCACATTTTGTTTATTAACTGCTTTAAATATCAATGATTGCAATGAATTAAAAGGATATTGATAACCTCCAATATGATAAACAAATTCATTGTTTCGTGTTTTGCAAGCACTACTTGTACCCTCTAATTTCATATTGATATATCCATTTTGCCACGTCCAGTACATGCCTTTTGTGGGGTCTAAAATACCACCCATAGCCCCTGCTGAATTAGCAACACTATCTATTCCAATGCAAAACTGAATCTGTGTGTAATTTTGTGGTGATTTAATGTGAATTTTAAACGAATTGGTATCTTTCAAATCCAACAAATGAAAACTGTTTTTTTCTTTAAAAACGATTTGACCATTTTTTAGAAAAGTAAAATTAGAAATATAAAATTTAAAATTGGTAATTCGAATAGAATCCTTATTAAAAAGAGTATAAAGGCTATCTAATTTTAATGATTGATGAGCAATCATTGGTTTGAAATTAATACTAATATTATTTTGAGCCTCTAAATTAAATTTTGAGAGGAATATTATAGTGAAGAGAATGACGTATTTTTTCAATTTATAAAATTCTAATAATAAACCAGTTCATAGCAATACATGCAATAATAGTTGAAATTGGATAAACTATCCGTTTATTGTACCAACTTTTATCTTTTAACCATTTGCTAATTAAAAAATATATAAGAACAACAATAAGCAATTGTCCCAATTCAACCCCAACATTAAAAAATATCAGGCTTAAATAGAATTGGCTCGAGGATAAATCAAGTTCTTTAAAAGCAAAGGAAAATCCCATTCCATGTATTAATCCAAAAAAAAATAAAACTACCATACGCGCTTTGTTAAGTTTGTGATTTAAAATATTCTCAACAGCAGCATATAGAATTGTGAGTGCAATAAGGGGTTCAATTATATTAGAATTCGGTAGTATTAAATTACATGCACTAAGAGCCAATGTAAGCGAATGCGCAACAGTAAAAATAGAGCATTGAATGATAATAGATTTAATGTTTGAATTCAACAAAAAAATACAAATAACAAATAAAATATGATCAAATCCAAGTGGAATAACATGAATAAATCCTTGACGCAAATATTCAAAAACAGTATTGCAATTAGACATTATTATTTTGTTGGCAGAAATTTACTCCTTAATAATTTTTACACTTTGCGAGCTATTTCCAATAATGGTTAGGGAGTATATATCCTTGGGCAAATCGGTTAAATTTTCACATTGTAAGTCATGCGTTTCCTTTATCAATTGTCCAATTGAATTAAATAATTTAAATAATTCATTTCCATTTAAATTTGCAATATGAATTCTATTACTAAATGGATTTGGATATATACAATATTTGTTTTCCTTTAAATTGTAGTGAAGATTGATTGAGCTTGTATTTTTTACATTCCTTACACAAATAACAAAATTAGAATTTGTTTTTAAATCATAAGTAGTAATTCCGTATTGCGTATTTAAATACCATGCTTTGTTAGTTTGATTTGGCAGTGAAGTAGATGCCCAATAATTTTTTATCCCTAAATTATTAAAGTAGGTAGTATTTAAACTTGGATTTACTGCTGTCTCATCATTTATAGATTGCAATTCCTTTATGTTTGGCAATCTCCAATCAGAGGCTAAAGCTAAAGTCAACCCTTCTGCATAAGTAAGCACTTGTTCCCAAGTTTGTGCGCTTGAAATTGGAGTTTTTTGCCAAATTAGTTGAGTTAAATTATCTGTGATGGTACCATCTCCATTATCCGTAAAATGATTTGGTAAAGTGATTGGCCTACTTGCATCTCTTACAGCCCTTACATGAAATTTTTTAGTTCCACCAGCACTAATCGTTTCCAATTTAGGGTAATTTCCTATACCTCCACCTGCATTAGTGCACCAAATTTTCGTTGCATCATTAGATTGAGTAAAACTAGTCCACCAATATTCTGCCCCAGTGTTGGTGAAAAAAATTGTGTTTAATGCAGGATTATTATTTTGTTGATTAAGAATACTAAATGATTCATGTGGAGTGGGTAAACGCCAGTCGGTAAAGCCACCTAAAGTTAAAGTATCACAATAGATTCTTGCATTTTCTATGGTCATTTCTCCTCCATCGCTAGTTTGCCAAACAAGGCTTGTTATCGTATCTCTTGTAGTGCCATCATTATTTTTAATAAAAAAAGGTTCGTTGTTTGCATAATCATTATCCTCGCCAAATGTATTCGTATAGCTATTTTTTTGACCAGTATCTGGCAAGCGTAACATTGTTTTTTGAATACTTTGAGCATTCAATTTAATTGCAATTAATAATAAAATTAAAATTCTATTTTTCATTAATAATTAGCTTTTCTATTTTTTCTTTTCCATCTATCATTATTTTTACAAAATAAACACCATCATTTAATGTAGAAATATTGATTTTGTTTTTTAAATCTATACA
>JABMMZ010000068.1 GCA_013205405.1 Bacteroidota bacterium
GAGCAAGATAAATATTAACTTAAACAATAAATATAATGACAATAAAAAACAGAATTTTGTCTGCCATAGTAATTTTGCTATTTAACTTCTCAATTGCAAATGCACAGACATTTAATAAACCTACAGCATATTGGGGATTAAATTATTATGCATACATTGAAGATACTGCTACTCAAGATCCATTTATGGAAGAAAAAACAAAATTACTTCCTACAATCTTTATTGGTTACAAAGATGAAACTAGCATAAGATCAACAACTAATAAAAATAGCTTATCCTATTTTGCTGAAGCTGCGCTTGGACAGGTTGAGTATTCTCAATATACAGGTGTGGGAACTCATACGCATAATTATTGGAAAATTCAGGGAGAAGCACTATATCCTTTGCCAGAAAATTTTTATCTAGGTTTGGGATACCGACATCTTTATGATTATTTAAGTGATTATGGTGCTGGAGGTTACGATCGTCGTAATCAACTTTTATACGTTCCTGTTGGATATGTTTTAAATAGCAAAGATGGTTCTGCCGCGAAGTTTCAGTTTAATTATTTAATTGAAGGTAAACAAAACTCGTATACAGCAAGTGTCCTTGGTTACGATTTAGAGCATACTCAAAAAGATGGTTATGGGTTTGACATTTCCTACACTCCTAAAGATGCTACTTGGGAAATATTTGGGAGATACTGGAATATTGATGACTCTAACATTGTAAGAGGTACCTTAGAGCCTCATAACGTTACATACGAAATAGGAGTGAAGTACGCATTTTAATAAATAAGTATGAATATAAAAAAAATAATTTTCTTTATTATTGTTAAATTATTTATTTTTACTTCATTTTCTTTTGCTCAAAGTAATTTAAATGCCAAATGGTATTTAGTTTACCAAGAGCAAAATGGAAATTTAAAGAAATCAATCGGTCCTTTTAATAATAAAATTCAATGTGAATCTGCAAAATATAATTTACCTTATGGGGCTAAGTTTTTAGGTTGTTATCAATAATTCAATATGAAAAATTTATTTGTCACTATTTTTTTTATCCTATTATCGCTCAATTCAGTTGAAGCTAGAGATGTGGCGGTTAGAGGCTACACTAAAGACAACGGAACTTATGTTCAGCCGCATTATCGTTCATCTCCAAATGAATATAAAAATGACAATTGGAGCACATCAGGAAATTCAAACCCCCATACAGGAAAAAGTGGAACAAATACTCATAAAGGAACATGTTCTGCCTACACACTAGGCTGTTAACTAAGGGTATATTGGCGTAGGTTTACAAATATGAATTTAAAAACTTTAGTATTAATTACATTATCTTTAACTTTAATTTATGGATGCTATCCAACAACATTAGAGGAACAATCTAAGGATATTAAGGCCGCTCAAGAAGCTAGTGATAATATTTCAATTGGAAAAGTTCAGAGGGAAATAAAAATTGGCATGAGCAATGCTGACGTTGTTGCAGCTCTTGGTTCTCCAAATATGGTTACAACCGATGATCAAAGAAGGGAGGCTTGGGTTTATGATAAAGTTTCAACAGAAGCATTTGTATCTGGTTCTAGTGGTCTTCGTTTTTTCTGGATCCCAAGAGATGTAAAGGCTGCTGGATCAACAACGCAAAAAACTTTAACTATTATTATTAAATTTGATGATAAAGGAAAAGTAAGAGATTTTGCTTATCAATCCTCTAAGTTTTAATGGATAGTATATTTAGAAAACCAATAGTTTTCTTATCTATACTATCTTTTGTGCTTACTAGCTGTATTGAAACTATTCCACCTGAAGCTTTAGTTTTTAATAAAGACACTCTAGCTAACAGACAACTTCAGACTAGAAAATTTGATACAAAATCAGAAAAAGAATTATTAGTTGCAGCAAGCGGAGTGTTACAGGATTTAGGTTTTAACTTAGATGAGTCAGCTCCTGCAGTTGGAGTTCTGGTTGGATCAAAAAATAGAGACGCAACAGACTCCGGTCAAGTTGTTGCTGCTATTGCTTTAGCTGTTTTATTTGGATCAAATATGCCTATAGATAAAGAGCAAAAAATTAGGGCATCTTTAATTACGAGGCCATCTGAAACAGGAAAAGGACATTTGCTAAGAGTTACTTTTCAAAGAATAGTTTGGAATACACAAGGAGCAGTTTCAAAAATTGAACCAATAAGTGAACCGTTAATTTATCAAGAATTTTTTGAGAAATTATCTAAATCGGTTTTTCTTGAAGCTCAAAAAATATAATATGAAAACAATTATTAATTTTAAAAGATTATTCTTAGTATTTTCAATATTCTTGCTTGCTTCTTGCGAAACAACTTCTTCTCGACTTTTTGATACATCTACAAATAAATCAGCAGTGGAGTTAAGATCAATTCAAGCAAGGGCTTTTGATACTAAAGACCAAAACAAAACACTTAGAACAATAATTGCAACATTACAGGACTTAAGTTTTGTAATCGATAAAGCTGATATGGAATTAGGGACTGTATCTGCAACAAAACTTGATAATTCAAATCAAGGTTTATGGAATGCCGGATATGCACTACGTATGACTGTGAGTTCGCGACCAGTTGGAAATCGAACTGTCATTCGAGCAAATGCTCAATTTAATATTACTCCAGTAGTTGAGCCTAAACCATACCAAGATTTTTTTGTGGCGCTCGAAAAAGCAATGTTTTTAACGGCACATCAAGTTGAGTAATTCCTAATAGATAAATCAGATCGCGCTTACGATATTTAAAGTTTTAAATAAGTATAATAGGTGACAAATATTGAAATTATTACATCTGATCGCCAAATATAGATCCGAAAAATATTGTTAAGACAAAAGAGAAATTTAATGCTTTATAAAATAATAATTTAAATATTTAAAATGATTGTGAATGCTGATTTTGCTTTAAAGGCGGTAGTGCATACTCAAACTATGCCTTGGGAAAAATCACCTATTGAAGGTGTTGAGAGAAAATATCTAGACCGTGTGGGTGGTGAAGTTGCAATCGCAAGCACTGTTGTTAAATATGCGCCCAA
>JABMMZ010000069.1 GCA_013205405.1 Bacteroidota bacterium
ATTGATTACAAAAGTTTTGAATGCATAGCTTATTTGATTAAAATTAATTGTTTTTATAACATCATTTTCCAAATAAGGCATCTGCATTTTATCAAAGAAATTAATATGGTTTAACCTGCCAAAATTAGCTAAAAAATGCACACTTTTATCTATACTGCATCCACTTGTTTGCGCTTTGCTTTCATCTACAATAAGTATAATTATTCTTTTATATTTTATTAAAAATGTTGCATTTAGTTTTATATCGTGGGCAGTCCAAATTCTGCAAAATTCTTTTAACCCATTTTCTAGTAAATTAAATTCGTTGTCTGATAAAATTCTATCGCTTTGATATATCCAAACTTTTGATTCTAGAGAAAAACTTTCTAATATATTCATTTTGAAATTATGGCTATAACTTTATCAACCTCCCTTATCATTTCATTCAACTTGTGCTTCAACTCACGTCTTTTATTTGGCTCTAACCCTTCGCTTGTAATTACACCTTCTACAATCTCTTGTATTTTTAATTTTTTTTCCAATTCATTAATAGAACTATTCTGAATATTTACCAATTGATTTAAGCGTTGAATCTCTTTCGATATTTTTTTATTTTCTTTACTAAATACCTCATTTTGAGATTTCAAAACCTCTACTTTTTTCTTTATTTTTACTAATCTTTGTACAATAACATCCATTATTTTCTAATAACCGCATTTAACTGATTTTCAAATTGTTCCATTAATTTACTCATTATTGAATCTATTTCTTTGTCAGTCATTGTTTTTTCTTGGTCATATAAATTAAAACTAACACTTACTGATTTTTGGTTTTGCTCCAATGGCTTGCCTTCATAAACATCAAAAACATTGATATCAATAAGCTTTGAACTGCCATATTGTTTAGCAATTTTTTCAATCATATTGAAACTTTTATTTTTATCTAACACCAAACTTAAATCTCTTTTTACCATAGGAAACTTAGGTAAAGGCTGCAATTCGAAAATATTTTTTTTAGTTTGTTTTATTAATTTTTGCCAATCAATTACCGCAAAATAAACAGCATCCTTAATGTCAAATATTTCAAGTTCTTGGCGCTCAACTTCTTTTATTTCTGTCAATTTTTCATCTACATTAAAAACTTTACATAGTCTATTTACCACCGATTTTAAAAAGTAGTAATCTGCTGGCATTTTTTTCAACTCCCAACTTTCTTTTGTTTGATAACCAGAGGAAAACAATACCAATTGTTCTTGTTCTTTAAATCCTCCATTTTCGGTTGTTTGATATACTTTACCAAATTCAAAAAAAATTGTGTTTTCAATTCGTCTGTTTTTATTGTACGCTATTTCATTCAAACCACTGTATAGCATAGTTTGACGCATTACATTCATTTCTATACTTAAAGGATTAGAAATATAAACCAACCTTTCTTTATCTTCATAATATTTATCGGCATCTAATGAGTTGGTCATAATTTCTGAAAAACCAATTCCATTGAGCAGTTTAGAGGCATTTAATTCATACTTTCTATCATTCAAAGTATTATTATAATTTAAAGCTGTTTTTAAATTTTTATTTAAAGGTATATTTTCAAATCCATGTATACGAATTAACTCTTCTATCACATCTATTTCTCGTGTAACATCACCTTTAAAATAAGGCACTTTTAGTGACCATTTGTGGTCTTCAAAACTTTCAATTACGATTCCCAAACCCTTCAAAATTTGCTCAACCTTTTCTTTTGAAATCTTTATTCCACATACCTTTTCAATAGTCTCTTCTCTTAATATTACCTCAAAAGGTTTTAAAATATTGGGATAATTATCATAAATTATTGACCCTACTTGAGCATCTGCATATTTAATTAATAATTCTGTTGCTAAATGAATTGCCAAAATTGTATTTTCAGGATTTACCCCTCTTTCAAATCTAAAACTAGCATCGCTATTTATGGCATGTTGCTTTGCTCCTTTTCTTACTATATCAGGACTAAATAATGCTGATTCTAAAAAAAGACTTTTAGTACTTTCTGAAACACCACTTTCCTTACCTCCATATACACCAGCTAAACACAAAACTTGATTACTATCTGCTATTACTAATTCTAAGCCAGCTAACTTGTATTCTTTTTAATCTAAAGCTTTAAAAACCTCTCCGGCTTTAGCCTTTCTAATAAATATCTCACTGTTAGCAATAGTATTTAAATCGAAAGCATGCAATGGCTGACCAATACTATGTAAAACATAATTCGTAATGTCAACCACATTATTTATTGGATTTAAGCCAATAGATTTCAATCTATTTTGAATCCAATCGGGACTTGGCTTTACATTAATTGAGTTTAAAACAATTCCACTATATCTTAAACAATCTGAACTATTTTCAACACTAATTTTTAAATTATTAATACTAATTTTTTCTAATTCACGCGTTTCAATTTTCTTTAATGGTAAATTTAAAACGGTGGCCAATTCGCGCGCTACACCATAATGAGAGGCAGCATCTCCCCTATTAGCCGTCAATCCAATTTCAAATACGATATCACTTGTTACATTAAAGAAATCTTTGCCTAATGTTCCTATTTTCGTATTTTCAGGCAATACCATTATACCATCATGACTTGTTCCTATCCCTATTTCATCCTCCGCACATATCATTCCTTCGCTTGCTTCGCCTCTTATTTTTGCCTTTTGTATTACAAATGATTCGCCAACAAGCGGAAAAATAGAAGTTCCTACAGCGGCAACAATTACCTTTTGCCCGGCAGCTACATTGGGCGCCCCACATACGATTGAAAGCAACTCTGCTGTACCAATATCTACTTTTGTTAAACTTAATTTATCGGCATTAGGATGTTTTTGACATTCTGTAACTAAACCAACAACAAATCCTCTCAGACCACCTTTTATTGAGTCGACTGCCTCGTAATGCTCTACTTCCAAACCTGTAGCTGTTAAAATTTTCTCTATTGCTTCAGCCGATTGAGTTATATCCACATATTCATTTAACCAATTTAATGAAATTTTCATTTGCGTGCGAAGATAAAGCCATTTTTGCCAATCGCAAAAATGATTAGCATGTAATACAATAAAATTCTAAATTTTTAGTTTAATAATAAAGAGTTTTCATGTATTTTCACACACTAGTTTTTAATTTTATGAATATTATAACTGCATTCAAAAGAAACAATATTGTACATAAACTAAATTTATGTTTACTTATTTTGATATCACTTGCAGCCACTAATGCAAGCCTTTTGCTTTGGAAAGATAATTATGTATTAACTAAAAATGATTTTAAAGGGAAAATTGAAAAAAATTCTAAATTTCAGGCCAATACAAGTACTTCAATAAAAATAAGAATAAGCATTGACGACACAGTAAAAACAACTGTTATGGCTTATTTCGATAAACAAAAATCATGGATTAAGCCTGAAACACCAGACAAAGTTCTTGAACATGAGAGATTGCATTTTGCAATAACAGAAATATATGCAAGAGAAATTAGAAGCAAAATTAACGAAATAAAAGTCAACAACAATGAACCAAAAACACAAAAGATACAAATAACTTATGCTTATCAAAATTTAGTTAAAAAAATGGCTGAAGAACAAGCACTTTACGATTTAGAAACACAGCACTCTATAAATGAAGTCAAACAGTTAAGATGGAAAAACAAAATCAATAAACGTCTTTTTAGTTTAATAAATTCAAAATAATATTTGTGTGCTAAAGAAGATATTTACAATATAAAAACTACTTATTTTTTATCATTTAATAACAGTATTAGTTTTTACAAAAAAGAAATACCTTTGCAATTGAATGGAACAATTTTTTATTATTGATAGAGTTAAGGCAGAAGCCCCTGTTATGGCAACTTTTGGCGTATTTAGTATTTTTTTCAGTTTATTGCTTTATCCTTACCTTTTGTGGTGGGCTTTTCTTGTTTTCCCTTTCATGGCTTTCATTTATTTGATACTTAGCAAAAGTAAACTGGGATTTTTTAACCGCCAATGCTTTTTGCATTTAAATAATGAAGGTATTCGATACTCTTTTCACTTGTACCAAAAACCTGTTTTTATTGCATGGCATTTAATAGAAAGAGTGAATTATCAGTTGTATGAAATAAACTTAAAAATAAGTGAAAGTGGTTTACTTGTAAGTATACCAATAGGCTATTTAAAGACAGAAAGCGACTTTGAAAAAATTAGAATAATAATTGACGAAAAGACGTCAAAAATTATTCTATAATAAGTTTATGTTTTATAGTTTCTATTCCATTAGAATATGAAACTAAATATACTCCTGAAGCCAAATTACTTGAATTTATCAAACTACCAGAAAGATAATTTGTTTGCGACACAAGTTTGCCTTCTAACGTGTATAAACTTAATATACCAGAATTAATGCTTTCTGAACTAAGCGCAAAGGTAGAAGAAGCTGGATTAGGAAAAATAATTAAATTGGTTTTTGATAAAATACTTACGTTACTATTCAAACACCATGCTCTGCTCTTTATTTCAATGCTCGTAATAGTTAAAGGATTAGATTTTCTATAAAACTGAACAGTCATTTTACCATTGCCACAAACATTGACTGGGTAAAAATGAAAAGACAAATTACCACTGTCTTTGGCCTTTAGAATAAATTCAGCGGTATTAACAGTAGCCTGCCAACATTGGTTAATATCGCAAACAGCTGAAGTCCATACTCCAGATTGTAAAACATTTACAGTTCTTACCCATATGATCGTATCTGGTGAATTTCTAGTATTTCTAATCATGGTGTGAGCAGACAAATCGATATAATCATTGGCATCAACACCTGAAAAACCATTGGCTTTTAGTGAATCATCATCCAATGTAATTTGAGCATTTACTTGAAAAATTGAACAAGCAAAACAAAACAATATAAGTATAAATTTATTTAACATAAATGCAAATTTAAAATATTAATTTTTTATTTCCTAAAAGTAAATTATTTACAATTTTATTTTAAAACTGATATCTAAACTTTTTACAGAGTGTGTAAGCATTCCTAAAGAAATAAAATTGACCCCTGTAACAGCATATTCAAGAATATTTTTCATTGTAATCCCACCAGATGATTCCGTTTCACATTTATTGTCAATTAAAATAACTGCTTCTAAAGTTTTTTCAGGTGTGAAATTATCTAACATTATGCGTTTGATTGGCAATTGAGTTAAAGCTAATTTTACTTCCTCTATACTTCTTGTTTCTATTTCTATTGGCAATGATAAATTATTATCTAATAAATATTGTTTAGCTTTAGTTATTGCTGGCACTATACCTCCTGCTACATCCACATGGTTGTCTTTCAACATTATCATATCATACAAACCAATGCGATGATTGAATCCTCCTCCTACAGTAACTGCCCATTTTTCAAGTATTCTTAAATTAGGGGTAGTTTTTCGGGTATCTAAGATTCTGGCTTTTGTGTTTTTTATTAAAGAAACTACTTGATGGGTAATAGAGGCAATACCGCTTAATCGTTGCATAATATTAAGCAATAGCCTTTCACTTTTCAATAAGGCTTGCGCATTTCCTTCCACTTCAAATCCTATATCACCAAATTTAACAACATCACCATCCTTCATTATTTTTGTAATATTGCATGTTGGGTCATTTAATTTAAGAACGGTATAGGCAATAGATAAGCCTGCTGCAATGCCATTATCCTTAAAAATTAATTTAGCTACAGCGCGTTTATTTTTATCTATGCAGGAAAGTGAAGAGTGATCTCCATTGCCCACATCTTCAATAAGTGCTTGCTGAATAATAGTCAAAACCTCTTCTGACTGACTGATATCTATCATATTATTTTGCATAAAAAAAGTGCTACAAATGTAAGCAGCACTTTCTTATTTTAATATTTAAATTGTGTGTTTATTGTATTTTTAACTCATTAATTATAAATCCACCACCAGAAACATTGGCAACAATTGAAACTCTGAATTGACCGTTTTTTGTAACTAACTCATAAACAAGCATTACACTAGTAGAACCTGAAGACTCATGCGTTAATGTACATTTGGAAGGCACATTGGCCTTTAAAAAATTATCTAAAACTAATTTAGCTTGTTCTTTGGTATAAACACCAGATACATTGGGCATAGTTAATTCAATACTTGAGTTGAACATCTCAGAAAGTTCAGAAGGATTAGCATTTTGCAATGCATTGCTTACTTTTTCTGGGTTACCTGAATAAACGTTAAGTGATGAAAATGATAACAGAGCAATAAAAAATAATTTTATCATGTTAACTATTATGGAGCACAAATCGTGCCAAAATAAGTAAATTATTTTTTCTCCCAGTAATTTTTTGAATATAACAATTCTTTAAATGCTTTTGCTTTATCTGCAATCTCTGTACTTTCTATCTGCAAGTTCATTAAATCATCAAAAGTAGCTTTTTCTTTTGAAACATAAATAACCCCAAAAGGTCTGGGAAATTCTTCTTCATCAAAAAATTGAGTTAAAATAAATGCTTTAGTTTTATCGCCTTCATCATGAACAAATAAATCATTGATAGAAACATCTTCAGTTGCCACCAATTTGGGTTTCAATCCATCAAGTATAATCCCTTTTCTTCCTTCATCAAACAATAAAGGTTGATTATTTTCAAGAAATAAAGCGGTCAAAGGTTTTTGACTTTTATCGGTAAAAACTTCAAAAGCACCATCATTAAAAACATTGCAATTTTGATAAATTTCTACCAAACTAGTTCCTTTGTGATAGTATGCTCTTCTATACATTTCTTGCTGATGTTTGGCATCTCTATCCATTGTGCGAGCTATAAAAGTAGCATTTGCACCCAGGGACAATGCCAAAGGATTAAAAGGACTATCCACCGAACCAATTGGTGACGACTTGGTAATTTTACCAATTTCACTTGTTGGCGAAAACTGACCTTTTGTTAAACCATATATTTGATTATTGAACAACAAAATATTCATATCAGGATTTCTTCTTAAGGTATGAATAAAATGATTACCACCAATACTTAAACTATCGCCATCGCCTGTTATTACCCAAACACTTAATTTTGGTCGTGTTAATTTTAGTCCAGTAGCAACACTTGCTGCTCTGCCATGAATGGAGTGTAAGCCATAAGTATCCATGTAGTATGGAAATCGAGATGAACATCCTATACCAGATATAAAAACAAATTCATTTTTAGATCTGCCTAGTTCTGGCAATATTTTTTGCACGCTATTTAAAATAGCATAATCACCGCATCCAGGACACCATCTTACCTCTTGATCTGTCTCTAAATCTTTGGCTGTGAATAGTTGTATGTTATTTTCTAAATGCATTATAAGGCTTGTTTAATGGCTTCTTTAATTTCTATAATTTGAAAAGGTTGGCCTTGAATTTTATTAATTCCTTTAGCATCTTTTAAGTGATTTGCTCTTATTAAATTTATTAATTGACCATTATTTAATTCAGCCACTAGTATTTTATCAAAAGGTTGAATAAGTTCTCCAATATTTTTAGGTAAAGGATTTATATATTTTATATGAATTTGAGCAACATCAATCCCTTCATTTTGCAACTCAGATACAGCCTGAGTAATGGCTCCATAAGTACTCCCCCACCCAATAATTAATATTTTACTAGTTTCATTTCCATTTTCAAATGTTTGCAATGGCAATGTATTGGCCACCATGGCTACTTTTTCAGCCCTAATCTTCACCATCAATTCATGATTTAATGGATCATAACTAATATTTCCTGTTATATTTTCTTTTTCTAAGCCCCCAATTCTATGCTCCAAGCCTACGCTGCCTGGTATTGCAATACTTCTTACTAAATTTTCATCTCTTAAATAAGGTTGGTACTTAGCATTAGCGATGTTGCTAGAAATATATTTTGGTAAAATAGGAGGCATTGTTTCTAAGTCTTGTATCAACCATGGCTCAGCTCCATTTGCTATATATCCATCACTTAAAAACATTACCGGAACGGTATGTTCTAGCGCAATTTTAACAGCCAAATAGGCCATTTCGTAACAATTACTTGGCGAGCAAGCTGCTATAACTACAATAGGACATTCACCATTGCGGCCATAAAGCGCTTGTAATAAATCTGCTTGCTCTGTTTTAGTAGGCAAACCAGTAGAAGGACCTCCTCTTTGAATATTGCAAATTACCAATGGCAATTCTAACATTGTAGCAAGACCAATTGCTTCTGTTTTTAAGGCTATACCTGGCCCAGAACTAGTAGTAACGCCAATACTGCCGCCATAAGACGCACCGATAGCTGCGCAAACACCTGCTATTTCATCTTCTGCTTGAAATGAATAAACATTGTATCCTTTATGTTTACTTAATTCGTGTAAAATATCTGAAGCGGGAGTAATTGGATAGGTCCCTAAAAATAAGGGTAAATTTGCGCGAATGCTCGCTCCAAGCAGACCAAAAGCAGTTGCTTGGTTCCCATTAATACTTCTATATAAACCTTTGGTTGTATCTGCTGCTTTAACTAAATATTTTTCTAAAAAAATTTCGGTGGTTTCTCCATAATAATAGCCAGCTTTTAATGCAGCTATATTAGCATTTGCAATAACTTCATTTTTTTTAAATTGTCTTGTTAAAAAGGCAATTGTATTGTCTATACCTCTGTTATACAACCAGTAAACTAAGCCTAAAACATACATGTTTTTGCATCGTTCAGCATCTTTATTGCCAAGTGCAAACGGTTTAACCGCCAATTTGGTCAATTTTGTTAACTCAATCTGAAAAACTTTGAATGCATCTAAGCTGCCGTTAATTAATGGATTTTCTGACTCTTCTATTTTCGCTAATCTTAAATTTTTAGAATCAAATCCTTCTGAATTAACAATTAAGATACCACCGGGCTTTAATTGCTTTATATTGGTTTTTAAAGCGGCTGCATTTAAAGCCACCAAAACATCATATTTATCTCCAGGTGTTAATACAGGTTGACTGCTAAAATGTAATTGAAACCCAGACACTCCTGGAATAGTGCCAATTGGTGCTCTTATTTCTGCTGGAAAATCTGGAAATGTTGAAATATCATTGCCAAATAAGGCATTAGTTTCAGCTAGCTGATTACCAGTTAATTGAACCCCATCTCCACTATCACCTGCAAATTTAATAACTACATTTTCTAGCTCTATAATTGAATGTGTACTCAAAATTAAAAATGCAAAGGTAAGTTAAATTGATCTATCAAAGTAAATGACAAATTACATTTACTCCAAGCTAAATTCTGTTGAAATTTACAAACTTAAACTAGCTGAATTATTTGTATTTATGCCAATACAATAGTATTGAAACCCTAATGTTTTCATTTCTTGTACATCATAAATATTTCTGCCATCAAAAATCACTTTATTTTTCAACAATGATGCTACATCTTCGAAGTTAGGCGAGCGAAACTCCGGCCATTCTGTAATTATTAAAAGAGCGTCTGCTCCATTTAAAGCATCAAATTCATCTTTGGCATATGTGATAGTTTCTCCAAGCGTATGCTTGGCTTCTGACATAGCCACAGGATCGTATGCTACAACATTTCCACCTGCTTTTAATATTTTATCAATAATAACCAAACTAGGTGCTTCTCGCATATCATCTGTTTTGGGTTTGAAAGATAAACCCCAAATTGCAAATGTTTTTCCAGTCAAAT
Organism: Bacteroidota bacterium; assembly: GCA_013205405.1. Classification (GTDB taxonomy): domain Bacteria; phylum Bacteroidota; class Bacteroidia; order NS11-12g; family UBA955; genus JABMMZ01. The sequence goes on from JABMMZ010000069.1 coordinate 9,655, forward strand.
TATTTCCGAAGTGCGAGATAAGTTTATTAAACAAAACTGATTTTTGAGCTTCATTTACACTTTCTACAGCTTCTAAAATTTGCATATTATACCCATTTTCTGCGGCTGTTTTTATTAGCGCTTTTACATCTTTTGGAAAACAACTGCCCCCATAACCTATTCCTGGATATATAAATTTATTTCCTATTCTGACATCGCTACCAATACCTCTGCGCACCATATTTACATCAGCCCCCATTATTTCACACAAATTAGCGATATCATTCATAAAACTAATTTTTGTAGCCAACATACTATTGGCTGCATACTTAGTCATTTCTGCACTTGGCAAATCCATAAAAATAATTGGATGTCCATTGAGTACAAATGGCTTATACAATTTACGCATTATTTCTTCAGCTTTTTCACTTTCTATACCTACTACAATTCTATCAGGCTTTAAGAAATCATCTATGGCAGCTCCTTCCTTTAAAAATTCAGGATTACTAGCCACATCAAAATCAAAGTTAACTCCTCGCTTATCTAAGACAGATTGAACTGCATTTTTTATCTTTAAAGCGGTACCGACAGGAACAGTACTTTTGGTTACTACTACACCATAGCTATTCATATTCTCTCCTATTTCTCTAGCTACTGCTAATACATATTGCAAATCTGCACTACCATCTTCGCCAGGAGGAGTTCCTACTGCTATAAAGGCCACATCAGCATCTTTAATGCTTTCAGCTAGACTTGTTGAAAAAGACAACCTTCCCTTTTCAACATTTTTCAATACCATTTCTTCCAAACCAGGCTCATAAATCGGCAAAATTCCTTTTTTAAGATTTTCTATCTTTTTTACATCAATATCAATACAAACTACATTGATACCTACCTCGGCAAAACAAGTGCCTGTAACTAAACCTACATAACCTGTTCCAACTACTGCTATTTTCATTTATGATTTAAAATAATTTAAAACGTTTTGTATTATATATTCAATTTGATTTTCGTCCATATCAGTGCCTATTGGCAAACTTATTACATTCTGACACAATAATTCAGAAATAGGCAAACTTATATCTTGCTTATAGGCATTCTGTTGATGCAATGGCAGAGGATAGTATACCATTGTTGGAATACCCTTTTCTTGCATCACTTTTCTAAAATCATCTATATTTACATTGCATGTTTGAAGTGTATATTGATGGTATACATGCGTAGTATTAAATGCCACAAAAGGCGTTTTTAAATGCGAGTGATTTTCAAATGCTTTATTATAATGCTCTGCCACTGCTTTTCTTTCTTCAATAAAACTGTCTAAATATTTTAATTTTACAGTAAGCAAAGCTGCCTGAATAGTATCCAAACGACTATTTACTCCTACTATATCGTGAATATATTTCACTTTTTGACCATGATTAGCTATCATTTTTATTTTTTCAGCTAATATATCATCATTCGTTACTATGGCACCACCATCGCCAAAACAACCTAAATTTTTAGAAGGAAAAAATGAAGTTGTACTGATATGACCAATGGTTCCTGTTTTAAAAATACTGCCATTGCTAAAGGTATACTCACCTCCAATAGATTGGGCATTGTCTTCTATCACATACAAACTATGTTTTTCGGCAATTGCCATTATCGCTTCCATATCTGCTGTTTGCCCGTATAGGTGAACAGTTGCTATTACTTTGGTATTGGGTGTAATGTATTTTTCGATAGCATTTGTATCTATGTTAAATGTTTGCGGATTGACATCTACAAATACCGGTTTTAATTTTAACAAATGACATACTTCTGCTAAGGCAATATATGAAAAACCGGGAGTAATAATTTCTGAACCTTCAGGTAAATCTAAAGCCATAAAGGCTATTTGCAGAGCGTCAGTGCCATTCGCACAGGGTATCACATGTTTTACATTTAAATATGAGGCTAATGCATTCGCAAAAGTTTTTACTTGTGTCCCATTTATAAAATTGGCCTTTGTTAACACTTCAGCTATTGCAGGATCAATTTCAGATTTGAGACGTTGATATTGGCTAGCCAAATCAACCATTTGTATAGGCTTCATTCTTATTTCAGTATTCAAAATAGCGAACAAAGATAATTAAGAATAAAGAATAAAAATAATTGCAATAAATAAATCGAATTATTAAGCTCCTTATTTGATCAATTTAAAACTACTATAATTTCTCTTTTAGACCCATTTTTGTATTCTAAAACCGCAATATGAGTACCTGCAACACCGGTTTCTTTTTTGGTTAAAAGAATACGCTTTAATTGGCTATGTGGCAAAGATGGCTCAAGAATCGCTAAAAGTGTTTTCTTTTCAATAGGCGACAGTACTTTTGCAACCAAAACTTCCACTACAGGCTCTTCATTATCCTTGTTAATTAAGGTAAGGGTGTAATTGTTGTTTCCTAAATTCAACAACATATTTTCCTTAATTCCGGCATTTTCTTTTTGAATAACTGCCAATATAGAATCTAATTTTTTTTCGGGTCGCATCTCTAAAGTCAAATTATTTTCGCATGTCATAAACAACATATTGTTGCGAACATAAAACGAAGCTTTTCCTTTTAAAGATTCACTTAGTCTATTTTCTATATCTGCCTTAAATGAATCGCAAGCCATTTTTGTACTTATTAAATTTCCAAATTGTACATACCCGTTTTCAATATTAGTATTGCCTGCAAAAGTATTACAGCCATTAAATCCATTAACCTTATTACTTGCAATATCGAAAGAAATATTAGCTTTTGTTTTTCTTATCAATTGTATTTTAGCAAATTGATTCAAATTGATAATATTCCATTTATTATTTAAAAGTATTCGTTTATCTGTAATTAAAGTATTCGCTTTAGAAACTAGACGCACGAAACTCCATTTATACAAAGGACCATTTGCCTCTGTATATTTTAATTTTTCTTCATTTACTTCAATCACATACTCATTGCCTTGTTCGTATGCAAAGCCTTCTATATCATAGGAAAAATTAATCCAATTACTATCTTTGTGAAGTTTGTATTTGTAGCACGATGTAGTATAATCAGCCACCTTACAGCCTATTTTAGCATCTGCTATTATCCATGTTTTAATTACACTTTCTTGCGCACACAAACCAGAATAAACAAATAGTGTAAATACTAAAACGCGTTTTTTAATTTTATTGAAATCCATAATTGCAAATATTCGTAAAATTATTCAAATGTTGTACCACAAAAATAAAGAGTGAAAAAAATAAACTGAAAAATGACAAATCTTTCTATTCTAGCAAATTTTCACTCCCCAACTCCAAACCCTTTACATCTGCCACTACACTGCCAGCTATCCCTCTAATACTGCCGTATAAGCCAGAAGTGTTTAATAACACTTTGGCTATTTGTTTTTCCCGCTCTTTCCAAAGTTTTTCCATGGAATTACGCTCTTGTTGAATACTATTACTCATACTTAAAAAGCCTTCATTAATTGCTTCTATGTAATGTTTAAATTCATTGCTAGTTAAAAAATTGTAAAGCATAGTCATTTTTTCACCCTTATTTTCTTGAGCTGCTTGTACATCACAGATACTTATTAAAGATTGCCTTAACACATAAGCCAAACTTTTAGCATCATTATATTGGCATATATAAATACCATCTCTAAGTCCAAAACTACTCATATCCTTTGGCATAGTTTGCGTTACTATTACCCCAATATCTCCCCCACTTTGTCTAAAATCAGCTTTAAATTTATCTATCCATACTGGTTGAAACTCTTTAGTACGCTTGCTTTCCCATACTATTTTACCGCATTCTACCATTTGGTTATTTTTTACTATTTGTATAATATCGGCACCTCTTACCCCTTTGCCTACCTCGCTTATGTCATCGTAGAGAAAAGTTTGTTTTAACATTTCCTCTATAGCCAATTCTTGCACCTCACCATCACGCTGCATACTACCTTGCTCAACTTTGCGTTTCATTTCTTCTATCAATTTTACTTGCTCATCTATTTGTTTTTGAAAATCCTTTATTTTCAAATCATTTTTTTGCTCAGCCTCTTTCCCGATGCGTTCTTTCAGTTCATTTTCCTTTTCTAACAGCAATTTTTTAGTATTAAACTCATTTTCATCGGCCATTTGTTTCATTTTAGATTCCATTTCCATTTTTTCTATTTGGAGTTTTCTAAAATCTTTCAATTTAGCTTCTTGCTCATCATTTTGTTTTTTCAACGATTCTAACTTTTCTGTATTTTCTTGTTCTAATTTTCTTTTTAATTGCACTTCCAATTCCTTCCTTTTTTCAAAATTCTCCTTATCTTGATCTTCAAAAAATCTTTTGCGCTCAAGTTTTGCTTTTTCATCTCTCTCTAAATACTCATCATCTTTCTTTTTTATTTCTAAAATAAATTTTTCATTAAACTCCTTTTTAAGTTTTTCTTGAATGTTTTTTTGAATATCTGCTGTTAAAGCAGTTTCTATACTAAATTGATGTTGACACTTAGGGCAAGTAACGTTATTATTTTTTTCCATAAAAAGTAAGGATACGAATATAAATATATTTTAATGATTAAAATTTAATGTGCAAAAAACAAGAATAAAACAGGAAAATTGTGCAAAATTTGTCATTATTTTGGAATTTTAGCACAAAAACTATACTTTTGCAGTCCGTTTTTAAATTTAGTGTTAAGTAATGAATAATTTAAGACCATATGATGTAGATTTTGTGAAACTGAAAGAGGGCACACATCAATTTGATTTTGAAATAGATAACACTCTTTTTGAAGCTTTCCAAAGTTCTTTATCAACCGAAAAATTAGCGGTAAAACTGTTTTTTACAAAATCTACTAATATGTTTAATTTGCAATTTGATTTAAATGGCAAAGTAAATGTAGAATGTGACAGATGTTTAAATGCAATAAATTTACCTATAAGTAATATGCAGCTTTTAATAGTAAAAGTTACAGAATTTGCGCCAGAGAAAGAAGAAAATGATTTAATTTACATTTCTCCTTCTGATTACAAGTTAAATGTGGCACAACATATTTATGATGCTATATTATTAAGTATTCCTATTAAAAAGACTTGTGCAGATGCAAATGAAATTTGCGATACCAGTATTACAAATAAGATAACGGGAGAGATAGATGTGGAATTAGAAGTAGAACCAGGACAAGATACAGATTATACAGACGAAGAAGACTAAGATAACATAGATTAAAACAAAAATAAATAAAGTAATAATATGCCTAATCCAAAGCGAAAAATTTCCAGAACCAGAAGAGATAAACGCAGAACTCATCACAATTTAGATACCAAACAATTTATTGCCGACCCTACAACAGGCGATATGTCTATTTACCACCGTGTAAACCTTGAAACAGGCATGTACAGAGGTGTAAAGGTAATGAAGGGTCGTAACGAGCAATAATTGCCATGATACGCATTGGGATAGATGCAATGGGCGGTGATTTTGCTCCATTAGAAGCTGTAAAAGGATGCATTACAGTCAGAACTGTGATGCCCGAAGTTTGCCCTGTATTATTTGGGCACAAAGATAAAATAAATGCTGTTTTTTCTGAATTAGGAGTCGATTCAAATCTTTTTGAAATTGTACACGCTGAAGAAGAAATAGAAATGAGCGAGCATGCCACCAAGGCTATTGCACATAAAAAGAATTCTAGTATAAATATTGCCTATCGTTATTTGGTAGAGCAACAAATAGATGCCTTTATTGGCGCTGGAAACACCGGAGCTATGTTAGTTGGCGCCATGTTTTCAGTTAAAGCTATTGATGGTGTTCAACGCCCTGTAATAACATCTATTATACCTAAATTAGCTGGAGGATTTGGTGTGTTAATAGATGTAGGCGCCAATGCAGATTGCAAACCAGAGGTATTAAATCAATTCGGCATTCTTGGTTCTTTATATGCTCAGCATGTTTATTCTATTGACAATCCAAAAGTTGGATTATTAAGTATAGGAGAGGAAAAAGAAAAAGGAAATTTATTAACCCAAGCAACCTATCCAATAATGGAATTAAATGACCGTATAAATTTTGTAGGTAATATTGAAGGTCGCGATTTATTTAATGATAAAGCCGATGTTATAGTTTGTGATGGTTTTACGGGTAATATTATACTAAAACTTTGCGAAAACTTTTATTATACCTTATCTAAACTAGGCGTAGACAACGAATTTCTGAATAAATTTAATTTCAAAAAATATGGTGGATCAGCTGTATTAGGAGTAAACAAAGCTATAATTGTTGGCCATGGAATTTCTAAGGAAGAAACCTTTGTAAGTATGTTTAAATTAGCCGCAGATGTAGTGAATTCAAAACTAATCGATAAAATAAAACAATCTTTTTAAAACTATTTCGCATTTTTATTTTAGATTGCGAGGCTAATTGCCAAATTTTATACCATAAATGAGCAAAATAACTGCAGCTATTACCGCCATAGGAGGATGCGTTCCCGATACTAAATTAACCAATTTTGACCTAGAGAAATTGGTAGACACCAATGATGAATGGATAACTTCTAGAAGAGGTATTAAAGAAAGAAGAATATTAAAAGAACCAGGCAAAGCAACCTCCGATATGGCTGCTGCTGCTGTAAATGAACTTTTGAAAAAAAGGGGTATTGGAGCAGATGAGATAGATTTATTAATAGTAGCTACCATTACTGGAGATTTAGTGTTTCCATCTTGTGCTAATATAGTATGTGATAAAATAGGCGCTAAAAATGCTTGGAGTTATGATATTGCGGCCGCTTGTAGCGGCTTTTTATTTGCTCTCGATACTGGTTCTAAATTTATTGAATGTGGTAAATACAAAAAAGTAGTTGTTTGCGGCTTCGATAAGATGAGTGCAATCATAGATTATACTGATAGAAATACTTGTATTATTTTTGGTGATGGTGGGGGAGCCGTTTTACTAGAACCTAATACAGAAGGATATGGCATCCTTGATTCAATATTAAAATCGGATGGCAGTGGAAGAGAATTCTTACACCAAAAAGCTGGTGGCTCATTAAAACCAGCCACACACGAGACGATTGATGCTAGAGAGCATTATGTATATCAAGAAGGAAAGACTGTATTTAAATACGCCACTACTAATATGGCCGATGTTTCTACGCAAATAATGGAGAGAAACCATTTAACTTCGAATGATGTTAATTATCTATTGGCACATCAAGCTAACAAGCGTATTATTGATTACACAGCCGAGAAAATGAATTTACCTACCGAGAAAGTTTTAATGAATATAGAGCGATATGGTAATACTACTAGTGGCACACTGCCTTTATTGTTTTGGGATTTTGAAAAATTATTTAAAAAAGGAGATAATTTAATTTTAGCCACTTTTGGTGGAGGATTTACTTGGGGTAGTATCTACATCAAATGGGCCTACGATAGCAATTAAGAATGAATAATTAATAGTTAAGAATTATAATAAAGAAAACAACACATATAATATGAATATTAAAGAAATAGAAAACTTGATCAAGTTTGTATCTGCTCAAAAAAATGTTGGAGAAGTAGAAATTGAACAAAAAGATTTTAAATTAGTTATTAGGAAGCCTACTGCTCCTATAGCTGCTACAACTCAATACATACAAGCAGCTGCTCCTACAGCCATAGCTGCTGTTGCTTCAGCTACCCCGGCAGCAGCCCCAGTTGCAGAAAAAGCGGCACCAGTTGCAGACAATTTAATAACCATTAAATCGCCAATGATTGGCACTTTCTATCGTTCACCTAGCTCTGATAAACCATCATTTGTAAATGTTGGTGATGAAATAAAAGCAGGCAAACCTGTATGTATTATTGAGGCCATGAAACTATTTAATGAAATAGAAAGTGAAGTGAGTGGAAAAATTGTAAAAGTATTGGTAGATAATGCTACACCTGTGGAATATGATCAACCCTTATTCCTTGTAGAACCTAACTAAACTTAAACTCATTTTAGTTGATTCTCGTATTTTTCAAATTAATTTGAAATTGGAGTTAGCTTAAAATTGAAACATTCAAACTATGTTTAAAAAGATATTAATAGCGAATAGAGGCGAAATAGCCTTAAGAATAATACGTACCTGCAAAGAAATGGGTATTAAAACAGTGGCTGTTTATAGCACTGCAGATAAAGAAAGTTTACACGTTCGTTTTGCAGATGAGGCCGTTTGTATTGGACCTGCGCCAAGTGCTCAATCTTACTTAAAAATTCCAAATATTATAGCTGCTGCTGAAATTACAAATGCAGATGCTATTCATCCAGGTTATGGATTTTTAAGCGAAAATGCTAATTTTAGCCAAATATGTAAGGACCACGGCATAAAATTTATAGGCGCAACTGCTGAACAAATTAATGGCATGGGCGATAAAAGTAATGCTAAAGATAGCATGAAAAAAGCAGGAGTTCCTACCATTCCTGGTAGTGAGGGATTGCTAGCAACATTTGACGAAGGCATTAAATTAGCTCAAACAATTGGCTACCCAGTTATCATTAAAGCCACTGCTGGTGGCGGTGGTAGAGGAATGCGTATTATTTGGAAAGACGAGGAATTTGAAAAAGCATGGGATAGTGCCAAAACAGAAGCTGCTGCAGCATTTGGCAATGATGGTATGTATATGGAGAAATACATTGAAGAACCAAGACATATTGAAATTCAAATAGCAGGTGATCAATATGGAAAAGTTTGCCATTTGAGTGAAAGAGATTGCAGTATTCAACGTAGACACCAAAAACTAATAGAAGAAAGCCCTTCCCCATTTATGACTCCAGAATTAAGAAAACAAATGGGCGAAGCTGCTAAAAAAGCTGCTCAATATATTAATTATGAAGGTGTTGGAACGGTAGAGTTCTTAGTAGACAAACACCGTAATTTCTATTTCATGGAAATGAATACCCGTATACAGGTTGAACATCCTGTAACAGAAGAAGTCATCAATTATGATCTTGTAAAGGAACAAATAATGATAGCTGCTGGCCAACCCATAAGTGGTAAAGATTACGAACCTATGAAACATGCCATTGAATGCAGAATAAACGCTGAAGATCCAGCACATAATTTCCGTCCTAGTCCGGGAAGAATTACTAATTTTCATATTCCCGGTGGCCACGGCATTCGTGTAGACACACATGCTTATGCTGGTTATTTAATTCCTTCTAATTATGACAGCATGATAGCTAAACTAATAGTAAGTGCACAAACACGCGAAGAATGTATTGTAAAAATGGAACGTGCTTTAGATGAATTTGTTATTGAAGGTGTTTTCACCTCTATTCCTCTTCAACGCCAAATTATGAGTAACAAAAACTTTAGAGATGGCAATTTTACAACTGCATTTATGAACGATTTTGAATTTAAACCATAAGTAATTTTATTTAAAAAAAAGCCTTGTAAATATAATTTGCAAGGCCTTGTTATGCAATTTTAAATTAATGAGATGTTTTTTAGTTTGACTTTGCAATATTACAAACAATAAATTCACAATCGGCAAAACTAATATTAATTAAATCGGTATTTTTAAAATTACAATTTATAAAAATGCAATGTTCATATTCTACTTTTGGCAAAGATATTTCAGTATAATTTTGTTTCTCATAAGTTTGTTTTTTAAAATATAAAGCCTGCATTTAGTTTATAAAACTAATATTATTTTTCATTTGGCCATTTCCCTTTTTGCTACAAATGGTATAAAGCTAAAAATAATTTATACCAATATGAAATTTACAACCGTATTCGCCCTTTGTTTTAGTAGCATTATTAGTTTTGCTCAAAACACAAAAACAATTAAACCTAAACCAAATAAAGCAACCGTTTACTTAAGTGGTGCCGAAATAGCTTATTTAGAAAGCTTAACACTGCCAACAGGAACTTCTGAGATTACTGTTGAGGGTGTATCTCCCTATTTAGATGAAACTAGTATTTCGGCTTATTTTAAAGGTGGGTTAGTTATAGACACTAAAAAAACATTGTACTATCCTGAACAGCCTAAAAAGAATAATAATATCCAAAAATATATCATTTTTATTGAGCGTATTACTGATTCATTAGAAGAAACAGGATACCTAATGAAAGACTGTAACAACAAGCTATCTGCTTTTGCCAGGGAAGAATCTTTGCTGCTCAACAATCGCTTAATAAAAGGCGAATTTGCCAAAGACTCATTAGGATTATTAAAAGCTTCATTAGACTTGTTAAGAGCTAGACTAACAAATATAGATGAACAAGAACTTATATTAGAAAGAAAAGTAAATAAACTTTATAAAATTCAAACAGCCTTAAATCAACGTAAAACGTATTTTGAACTTTTGCAAAATGATAATTCTGATAATAATAGTATAAGTTTTAATCCTATTCATCAAATTATAGTTACTATAGAAACCACACAAGCGGTAACAGGCAATTTATCTTTAAAATACTATGTTGGCAGTGCTGGCTGGATGCCCCAATATGATATTCAAGCTGTATCTGGAAAAGATAAAATTCAATTGGTTTATAGAGCGCAAGTATATCAAAATACAGGCCTAGATTGGAAAGATGTAGCCCTTACTTTATCTACAAGTAATCCTACATTGAGCAATACAAAACCTATTTTAAGTGAATGGAATTTATTTTTTGGTTACCCTAATAGCTATGTAAATGATATGTATAAAAATGCACCAGTTACTAATTATAATAATTTGGGTAGGGCGCAAATGAATAAAAAGAGTTTAAAATTGGAAGATGCGGCAAAAGATGATGCCGAATTAAATGAAATACCAACTGTACCTTTATTTACTGTTAATGACAATTTTTTAAGAACAGAATATGAAATAAAAACAAAGTACTCTATTGCTTCAGATAATAAAGCCCATAATGTCATAATTAATAATCTAGAAATTCCCGTTTCTTTGGCCTATTTAGCAGTTCCAAAATTAGATAAAGATGCTTTCTTGATGGGTAAAATAGTAGATTGGGAAGATTTAAACTTAATTCCTGCAGCGGCTAAAATATACTTTGACGAATCGTATATAGGCACAACTACAATAGACCCCGTATCTACAAAAGATACGCTTTATATTAACCTTGGCAGAGATAAATCTATTATAGTAAAAAGACAAAACATAAAAGAAAAATGCAAAGAACAAACCTTGGGCGAATATAAAACAATAACTAAAACCATAGAAATAACGGTTAGAAATACCAAAGGAATAGAGTTAGATTTTGAAATAGAAGATCAAATACCAATTACCACAGACCCCAATATTAAAATAACGCTAATAGACAGCGATAATGCTACATATAACCCTGTAACTGGAAAACTAACTTGGCCTAAAAACATAAAACCAAAAGACACCAAAAAAGTAAGATTTACTTTTGAAGTTAAATATCCTAAAGATAAATTTATAAGCGGTCTATTATAAGAAAATTGAAATAAAAAACGTCTTGAATTAACAATCATTCAAGACGTTTTTTTGTTTTTTTATTTAAAATAATCGTACTCCAAATTGATAGCCTATCCATGTTCAGAAAATTACACCAAAGATTGCTATATTTTAAAATACCCCTATGTTCTCTTAAAAACTTTTTGATTGAATATTAATTAAATAGACATTTGAAGAAACGCTAAAGACACTTTCTGCATTTATTTCTATCATCTGTGGCTTTTGGGTTATTGTTAATGCTTGAATTTTATTATCAATAGAAACTTTAATACGCAACGCGAAGCCCTTAACTGCATTTTTAAAATAATAACTTACTTGCTTTTTGCCTTTTACAATTTTTGTTTTGTATACCAATACTGGAATTTTAGTAGTATTTAAATATTGATAAAAAACAGGCGTCCAATCGTACTTCGTTTGTTGGTTAAAAAATAAAACAACTTCAGAATAAGAAATAGTTTGATGGTAATACGTTTTACTAAAATTTTTAATTGTAGCAAACCATAACGAATCATTATTTAAAACTGTGCGCATGGTGTGCAACATCCATGTGCCTTTGTAATACATATCAGCATCCTCTTGTCCATGATAAAACACTCCTCGTGGCCCTTGAATAATACTTTTATTTTGAATCTTGGGCCGTTGTGAAATTAAATACTCAACTGCTTTATCCTTACCATTGTAGTACTCCACATAAAGCGACTCACTATAGGTTGTAAAACTTTCATGAATCCACATATCCGCTGGGTCGAAAGCCGTAATACTATTACCAAACCACTCATGGCCACTTTCGTGAACAATGATAAAATCAAAACCAAAATTATTGTTCTTGTAATTATTTCCATAAGCTATGCAACTTTGATGCTCCATGCCCCAAAAGGGTGTTTCTACTAATTTATAACCATCGTTGGCAAAAGGGTATTTGCCAAAAAAATGTTCAAATGCCAAAAGCATATATTTTACCTGTTTAAAATGCTCTTTAGCTTTATCTTTATTATAAGCCAATACGTAATAGTTCAAAGGCATTTTAGATTTATCTTGAACAAATTCATAACTATCTTGTATTAACTCATATTTGCCAACATTGATGCTAATATCATAATTATTAATGGTATTTAATACTTGCCAATGAAATGTTTTATAGCCTTTATCTGCATTTGTAACACCAATTAATTTACCATTGGAAACACCTGTTAAATTTTCGGGCACTGTAAGGTGCATGGTCATACTATCAGATTCGTCTGTCCAATGATCTTTACAAGGCAACCAAATACTAGCACCAATACTTTCACACGCTAAGCCTACCCAATCGTTTTGTAAACTATCTTTAGACCATACAAAGCCCCCTTGCCATGGCGGCAACTTGGCTATTTGTGGATTGCCTTTGAAATATATTTTTAATTTATCTATTGAACTACTTTTTAGCATTTCATTAAACTTAATGATGATGGCATTATTATCTCGTTTAAATTCAATCTTTTTGTTTTTGTACAAAATACTATCCACCACCATCGTTTCTGCAAAATCTAATTGCAATATATTAAAATCAAAAACTGTCTTAAATGTAATGGTATTATTTCCGCTTATCATACGTTTATCGGGCTCCACTTTTACAGTAATATTGTAATGCAAAACATCAATGCACGAGCGCTTGGCATTCAGCTTTCCTAATTGCTTATTTTCTGGCTGACTAGCATTGGAAAACAATGGAAATAAAAACAATATCAAAAATCCTTTTTTCATTATTTAAAAATTCAAAAATAACCATACTTTGCTTACTTCTGAAATAATTCTATATTTGCATTCTAATCATTTTAAAATGTTACACAAAATCAACCAATCAAACCTCATATTACTCACATTCACATTACTGATAATTCAAGTAGGAGCTTGTAAAAAAAAGACTACAGATGAACCAAACCCAACACCAATTGAAAGTGAGGGTAAATTTTTGCCTACCACGCTTGCTTCTTCATGGGTATATGACACTGGTATTGTAAAAACCAATGTAACCATTACCAATAATTATAAATCTGTATTTAGCAAACAATACAATGAATATACTTCCTTATACAATGGCACCACCACCAAAGCCTATTATGCCTACAGTAAAAAAGAATATACGGTATTATATAGCCAATCTGGGTATGCCGACCAAGAGATTACTTACCTAAAAGAGAATCCAACTGTAGGGCAAAAATGGAGCGATACGGTAACTGTAGCCACCACGCCTAGCATCAACAATTATGAAGTTATTGCCACCAATACAACCGTAAATACAGGCACTCTAAATTTTACTGATGTGGTTCAAGTAAGACTTACTATTGGCGCTACTTATACTGTAGATGCTTATTATGTTAAAAATGTTGGTTTAGTAAAATATACTACAAATAGCAATGGTACTATTACTACTTCTGTTTTAAAAAGTTATTTGATAAAGTAATCTAAACTTCTAAATCAATTACTTTTTATACTTAATAGTTAACACAAGTAATATGAAAATTTTAAGTAAGTTTATTTGATTCTGATTTAATATATTTGCCAAAAAACTAAAATGAAACTTTTAAACTTACTAATCCTTATTTCCATTATCTGTGGAGATATTTCCTCCTCAAAAGCAGTGAATAAGAGCATTCAAGTGAAAAAGCCAAAAGACAACGGACTTTCTATACAAATAGAAAATATTCGTAAAAGAGAATTAGGAAATTTTGGAAATATTATAGAAAACGAGGTAGTAGTAGGTTATTATATGTTTAAAAAAAATGAAAATATTGGAGGTGGCAAAGCAACGTTTCAAATTGAAATTTTTGACGAGAATTTAAAAAGTAAAAAAACTTTCAAACTAGAAAAAGCTAAAAAAGCATTATTGGTTGAAATGTGTTATAATGGACAGGCTTTCTTAATTATAATGACCAATAAAAAAGGAATAGATTTAATTACCTATGACAAAGAAGGAAAAAAATTAGGTGAAAAAAATATTATTAAAGAAAGCCTCAGAATGCCTTCTTCATTGCAATCTGAGCAATCTGGAATTAGCACCACTATTTATCCAATAGGTGAAAATGGTTTTTACAGACAAAGTTTTGTAAAAAATAAAAAATTAGGTTTTACTGTAGAGGCTTTTTCTAATACTTTAAAACCTTATTGGAAGTATAATTCAGTTGACACTTCTAAAGAAATTGAAGCTGTAGATATACTTTATGCATCGAAGAATTATTTAGCACTTTTACATACGCACAAAAAGACCTTATATACAAAGGAAATAAACAATGACTTCTTATTTCTAGATGGCTCAAATGGTAAAAAAATGTTCTCATTACCGATGAAAGAGATTTCAAATCTAAGTGTTCAAGGATGCTATGTAAACGAAGAAAAAAAAGAAGTAATATTAAATGGAGAATATTTTGCCAAAGGGGATAAAATATATTACTCTAAAAGTGAAGGATTATATTTAATGAAACTTAACCTTAACGGGGAAGAATTGAAAATGGAAAAACTAAATTGGAAAAAGGATTTAGTTAGCCTAACCACCACTGATGTTGAAAAAGGTAAATCGAAAGAAAATATGCGCTTTTATATTCATAAAGTGTTTAATGATAGCTTGGGTAATACTTATATTATTGCAGAACAATATAAATATATCATTTCTGCTCTTGGAGTAGTCAGTAAACTGACCAGCATAGGCGATAGAAATTTGATCGATTTAAGACAAAATAAAAATCCGAGTGAGTTTTCCATAAAAATTTATAATATTGTATGCTTAGTTCTCGATAAAGATTTTATAGTAAAAGAAGAAGTTGTTATTAAAAAGAAGTTCTCAGAATTTCATATTCCTGAATATGCAAGAAATTACTCACCTACCGAGCTTGCTCACTATATCAAAGTTAACAATAACTTCGACTACCAATTTACGACCATAAATAAATCAAAAACAGAGTTTACAGCTTTTTATATTGATTTAAATAGAATAGGAGAGGATAATGTTATAGGTACTATTTCATTATCTGGAGGGGTAGTTGAAAATAAAAGAACACCATTTACATTTAATACCGAATTCAGTACTGCCAATTTTTTTTATTTAAATGAAAGAACACCATTTACATTTAATACCGAACTCAGTAACGTTATTTTAAAATCTGCTAAACAAGGCTATATTCTTATTGGTGAATTTTGGCCTATAAAGAAACAACTTAATTTAAGACTCGAAGCTATAAACTAATAGATTAAATTTATTTTAAATTATAACCCAAAATAAAAGGCTAACTTTATAAAGTTAGCCTTTTATTTTTCTTATTAAAGTATGAATACTTGGAATAGTAAAAAACGTTTTATATTTGTTTCAAAATAAAAAACAAATATGGACCTAATAATACTTCAAACTGCAGCACCACAGGCCAATGCCATAACAACTATTTTTTTACCTTTAGCCCTAGGCATTATAATGCTAGGCTTAGGTTTAACACTTACACTTGCCGATTTTAAACGTGTAATTCTGTATCCTAAAGCTGTTTTTATTGGCTTGGTTTGTCAATTATTGATATTGCCTTTTATCTGTTTTGGTATTGCTAAGTTTTTTCATTTACCTCCCGAGTTGGCAGTAGGTTTAATGCTATTAGCAGCCTCGCCCGGAGGACCAACAGCCAATTTATTTAGCCACTTAGCAAAAGGTGATGTTGCTTTAAACATAACACTTACAGCCGTAAACAGTCTCATATCATTAATTACATTGCCTTTTATAGTCAACTTTGCAATTGATTATTTTATGGGCTCGGAAGAAACCATTACTATTCAATTTAAAAAAATAGTAGAAGTATTTCTTATTGTTTTGATACCTGTTTCTATTGGTATGTTATTAAAAAGTAAATCAGAAAGTTTATCTCAAAAGTTAGAAAAACCTATTAGAAGTATGTCTGCCTTATTTTTAGTTTTAATTATATTAGTAGCAGTAATAAAAGAAAAAGAAAATGTAGTTACTTATTTTCAACAAGTAGGTATGGCAGCATTGGTGTTTAATTTATTAAGCATGGGCATTGGTTATTTTATACCACGTTTATTTAAAATTAATAAAACCCAATCTATTGCTATAGGCATGGAAATAGGCATACATAACGGTACAATGGCTATATTTATCGCACTCAATGTTTTGGCCAATAGTACCATGAGTATTCCACCAGCTATTTATAGTTTAATGATGTTTTTTACTGCTGCATTGTTTGGATATTTAGTGAATATGAAAGGTAAAAAAAATATTTTTTAGAAATTCATTTAAAAAGTTAATAATTAATAATAACAATTTTAATATACTAACCGATTTAAAAAGTATTGGTCACTTAGAGTTTCTCCTTTCAGGTAAGACCAAAAACGGTGAATTAGTCTAAAAATAGTATGATTGTACTATTGCAAAGATTAATATTAATTGTAATATTTGTAAAATAAAAAATGAAAAAATGAAAATTTACTTATTGGTAATCTGCTTATGTTGTTTTCCAATAATAAAAGCACAAGAAAGCATTAGCACGCTTAATTTTTTACAATTGGGTGCTGTACCTAAAACCATAAATGAACGGGGCAATAATATTAGCACTTCTGGGCTAGCATTTAATATAACTAATTTTAACAAAAATAAATTTTTAAGAATGGATGCTACTTGGCTTGTAAGGTATTTATTCAATAGCCAAAAAGACACTGCGGTATTTAATGACACCAATAAAGTATATGGCTTAGATATGCCTGTTTTTACATTTACGGCAGGCCGTAATATTATCAAAGGCGATAAATTTAGCCTTGGTATTGGTTTAAATTTAGATTCACGTACATTTTTTAGTTCACCAACCCAAAAAGCTAAAAATATAATTGATGCCTTTAATGTAGGATTTGTAATAGGCGCTAAAGTAAGAATAAAGGATTGGCTTACTTATAGCGGTATAGGTGGCTACGATTTTATGTTTACAGATGCTACTGGCAATGCCATAAATGGAGGCCAAATACACATTCAAAACAATTTTTCATTTTTGCTTAAAGGAAAATTTGGCATCAATATTCAACCTGATATTAGTTTTAAATCTTTTGACACCAAAGCCTTTCAAAATGCCAAAATTGTGAATAAAAATTTCAAAGTGGGCTTGGCTTATGCTATTCAATAGGGATATAGAGAATAGATGTTTCTTAAATATACTTTCCTATTGTAGATGGCTTACTTATATTCGATAATTCAAATGGAAAACATGAAATAATTGCTCAAAAGACAATTAGTGAAGAATTAAATATAATAAATGAATTAACATTTAACCAATTAAAACAAGACTATACAAACAACAGTTGAAAAACAAAATGAACTCAAAGATAAAATTATTGCTGGACTAGAAATATTGTACGAAAGACTTTTAGAATTTAAAAGAGAAAAAACTCCGAGCTAGTTATCATAAAAGATGGTAAAATTGTAAAGATAAATCCATAAAAATATTTAAAGCTAACGTTGGAGTTGTTTTAGCTTTCAGCTAAAGAAAATTGTTCTGCAACATTATATAATATTTTAATTTATATAAAAATGAGTTCAAATTTAGAGTTTGTTACCTTTGCTGGTGTAAACTAATCTCTTGGGAGAAAAGTCAAAACAATAAATACTTAGGCAAAAAAATCTTACCAAATATAAAACTAATTAAATGTATAATAAACACCCCTATGGAAACAAACGATGGTAGCGAGAAAGATTGCCTTGGTTTATTGTTAATTGGGGTATAGCTAAAAAAGGAGAAGACTGCGAAAAAGTAAATGCAAAGCACCAATGGTACAATATCGATAATCTTAATAGTGGGTGCTATTTTAGTAAATTAACTAAATTTGGAAAGCTTTTAAAAAAATAAAGCGAAAATTCACTTTTCCTAAAACTCAAAATAATTTGAACTAAATTCCATTATAATTTAATTTCATTTAGCTTCGCTGAACTTAATTTCTCGATATCCCCACTTGCGGGACAGAAGCATTTTTTACTCGAAATGACAACCATACAAGAATTAATTCAATATTTCTCCCACTATTGCCAACTAATTTCTATTTTTGCACTTTATGGAACTCGATAAGCATTATAATCCCCAATTAGTAGAAGACAAATGGTATAGTTACTGGCTGCAAAACAACCTATTCGACTCAACACCTGATGAGCGCGAGCCTTATACCATCGTCATTCCACCACCTAATGTTACAGGGTTGCTGCACATGGGGCACATGCTAAATAATACCATACAAGATGTACTCATACGTAAAGCGCGTATGGAAGGCAAAAACGCTTGCTGGGTGCCTGGTACCGACCACGCCAGCATTGCCACAGAAGCCAAAGTAGTAAAAATGTTGGCCGAACAAGGCATTAAAAAATCGGATATTAGCAGAGAAGAATTTCTAAAACACGCTTGGCATTGGAAAGAAAAATATGGCGGTATTATACTAGAACAATTAAAAAAACTAGGCGCAAGTTGCGACTGGAAGCGCACACGTTTTACCATGGAGGAAGACCTCAGTAATTCGGTTATAGAAGTATTTATAAAATTGTACAATGATGGTTTAATTTATCGTGGCACTAAAATAGTGAATTGGGACCCTGCAGGTAAAACCACTTTAAGCGATGAGGAAGTTATTTTTAAAGAAACCAATAGCAACTTGGTATATGTTATTTATCCTTTTACAGCAGCTACCATAGAAGCTACCCACACCACAGAAACAGGTTTAACGTTGGCTACCACGCGTCCTGAAACTATGATGGGCGATGTGGCTATTTGCGTACACCCAGATGATGAACGGTATAAGCATTTAATTGGACAAACAGTGTTGGTACCCATTGTAAATCGAGAAGTGAAAATTATTGCTGATGATTATATAGACATTGAGTTTGGAACAGGTTGCCTAAAAGTAACGCCTGCCCACGATGAAAACGATTATAATATTGGCAAAAAACACAATTTAGAAATAATTGATGTATTGACTGATGATGGTAAAATACATGAAAGAGCAGGAGTATATGCAGGCATGGATAGATTTGCTTGTAGAAAACAAATTATAAAAGATTTAGAAGCACAAGGTTTAATTGCTAAAATAGAACCCCTTAAAAACACCGTTGGTCATAGCGAAAGAACAGATGCAGTAATTGAAAAAAAAATATCTACTCAGTGGTTTGTAGATATGCAGCAATTTATGAAACGCTATCCTGAATCATTAAGTTCTGTAATGAATGATGAGATCAAATTTCATCCTGCTAAGTTTAAAAATACTTACAAGCATTGGCTAGAAAATATTAAAGATTGGAACATTAGCCGACAATTATGGTGGGGACAACGCATACCCGCTTGGTTCGATGAAAATGGAAAATTTGCTGTTGCTAAAACTGAAGAAGAAGCCTCTCAAATATTAAATGCAACAAGCACTTTAAAGCAAGACGAAGATGTTTTAGATACTTGGTTTAGCAGTTGGTTATGGCCTATGAGCGTATTTGATGGCTTTAAAGAAGGCGACAAAAAAGACTACGATTATTATTACCCTACCAACGATTTGGTAACAGGTCCTGATATTATCTTTTTTTGGGTAGCCCGAATGATAATGGCTGGTTATTGTTTTAATGGCAACAAACCTTTTAGCAATGTCTATTTTACAGGGATAGTGCGCGATAAACAAAGGCGCAAAATGAGTAAATCTTTAGGTAATAGTCCCGACCCTTTAGATTTAATTGCGAAATACGGTGCCGATGCTACCCGTATGGGATTATTATTGAGCGCACCTGCTGGCAATGATATTTTGTATGATGAAACCTTGATAGAACAAGGCCGAAATTTTACCAGTAAAATATGGAACGCTTACCTTTTAATCAATGGCTGGGAAGTAAACACTGACAGCTCTATTGAAGCTTCAATTATCCAATCCAATCAACTCGCCAATCAATGGTTTAATAGCAAATATCAAGAAACAGTTAATACCATACATGAACTTTTCAAGGATTATAGATTAAGTGAAGCTTTAATGGCCACCTATAAATTAATTTGGGATGATTTCTGTTCGTGTTACTTAGAAATGGTAAAGCCTAACTATGGCTCGCCTATTAACGAAAGTACTTTAGCTGAAATTAAAATAAATTTTGAAAAAATACTATCGCTTTTACATCCCTTTATGCCATTTATTACCGAAGAATTATACCATGCATTGCATGAAGGTAAGCCAGAAAAAGCCCTTGTTATAAGTGCTTTTCCAAAAGCAGAAAGTAAAGTTATTGGTATAGATGATAAAGCCCTAACCATAATTTCAGAAATAAGAAATATTCGCAATAGCAAAGGCATTTCACCTAAAATAGCATTGAAATTAATTATAAAAACAGAAAATGCAGAAAGCTACAAAGCTTGGGAAAGTATTATCTGTAAAATGGTAAATGTATCTTCTATCCATTACAACATAGCTAAACCTTTACAATGTATAAGCTCATTAGCTGGCACCGATGAATTATACATACCTTACGAAGAAGCTTTAAATGTAGAAGAAGACCTAAAGAAAAAAGCAGAGGAATTGGCTTATATACAGGGATTCTTAAAAAGTGTAGATGCCAAACTGAATAATGAAAAATTTGTAGCTAATGCCAAACCCGAAGTAATAGCTAATGAGCGCCAAAAGAAGGCAGATGCTGAGGAGAAGATTAGGTTGTTGATGGGGTGTTAAAAACTACTTTTTGATGGCGCATTCCTTAAAATCTTTTATATCTCAAAACCGAAGTAAAACACATATAAAGGCTATTGCAAGTGAAGTTCTTGAAAACCCTCATTTAATTAAAGAGCTTATAAAACTAGTGGCAGATAAAGATACTTTTATTGCCAATAAAGAGACTTGGGCTATGAGTTATATCGTGGAAAAGGATTTAAAAATGGTATCACTTCATTTAACTCAATTATATAAATTGCTGTTTCAACAAAAAGTGATGGCATAAAACGCAATATTTTAAGAGTATGGCATTGGTTAGGCATTACTGAAAACTTACAATTTGATATCGCTGATTTTTGCTTAGTCCATTTTCTAAACCCGAATGAACCATTCCCATTAAAGCCTTTTTATTAATAGTGCATAATCTATTACCTGCTATTCCCGAGTTAAAAACAGAAATACTATTTGAAATAGAAAAACAAATGCCTAATGCCACGCCAGCTTTTATTTATAGAGCTAATAAATTTATACTAGAAGCTGAAAAAGTTAAATAAGAGATATTAAAATAAAATTTTTACTTAAAGATTTCTTGCAGTTACTTTGTACTCTTTATTTTGGAAATTTTAAAAACAGAATTAGAACTAAATAATTGGGTTAAAAACCAACATGCCAATACCACAAAAATTGGATTTGTACCTACAATGGGTGCCTTACATGAAGGACATATTTACCTTGTTAAGCAGAGTGTCAAACAGGAGCTAGCCACTATTGTTTCAATATTTGTTAATCCGAAACAATTTAATAACGCTAGCGACTTAAATAAATACCCCATTACAATTGAAGCAGATATTAAATTATTAAAAAAATCTGGTTGCAATGCCTTATTTATTCCCACAATCGATATTATTTATCCTTCTTATTTTTTACCCATAAAACTAGATTTAGGCATTTTAGATAAGGTATTAGAGGGTCCCAAAAGACCTGGCCACTTTAACGGTGTTGCACAAGTGGTATATAGATTATTTAAAATGGTAAATCCTGATAAAGCCTTTTTTGGATTAAAAGATTTTCAACAATGCAAGGTAATAAAGTTACTAGCTTCTCATTTCTTTACAAATATAAAAATAGAACTATGTCCAACTATTCGCCATAAAAGTGGCTTAGCTATGAGTTCTCGCAATATGCGTCTTTCTGATAATGGAAAAAAAAGAGCCTCATTAATCTATAAAACTTTAAATGTTATAAAAAATTTAAACAATGCCATAGAACCGAAGGATGCCATTAAATATGGGAAACATTTATTAGCTGAAAACAATATTGAAGTTGAGTACCTAGAACTAGCAAATAGTAAAACATTAGACAGCTGGATAGTATGGCAACCTGAAAAACAAAATATACTACTTATTGCAGCATACATAGAAGGTGTTAGACTAATTGACAATATCCAATTTTAAGTATGAATTTTATAGAAAAACACCAATTATACAAAAAGAAACTTTCAGCAACTTTAAATAAGATTGAGGATATAAATTTGGCTAAAAAACGTTTAAGTTATTTACGTTGGAAAGTTTCCGAAAATTTAGATAAATTATTATTTGAATTTGAAACTAATGTTAAAAAAACAGATGCCAATGTTTTATTTGCACCTACTATTGAAACCGCAATTGAACATCTTAACAAACATCTTAAACCCTTTAGTAAAGTTAATTTTTTAGAACACAATGCTATTAAAAAGATGGTTGCAAATGGTAATATTGTGGTTCCTGAAAATAGTGAAAAACCAGATGTAGTTATAGTAGGAGCTAAATTTTTAATGGCTAATACTGGCAATATATTTATTGCCTTAAATAATGTACAAGAGTATCAACAAATTATTAATGCTAAAAAAACTATTATTATTGCAGGAATTGATAGTATTCTAGCTTCTCAAATAGACCTCCCATTAGCCAAACAATTATACTCAACCTACGAAATAGGCGAATTAATTTATCCTGCTGAAATATTAACAAGGCCAGGAAAACCTAGGGGCCTGCAAACAGAAATAGTTTTGATACTAATAGATAATGGCAGAAGTAAATTATTAACCAATCCATTTCATAGACCATTATTTAATTTATTAAACTTTGATTTAGCTCCAGTATGCCCTATGCATCAAATAAGTGAAGAAATACCTTATTGGAAAAACATTGATTCTTTGAGCTATTTCTTAAACCCTTTTACAACAGATTTAGATGCCATTAAGCAACCTATTTTCGGCAATTATGGCTTTGAAATATTAAATCAATATTTGCCTTATGATATAGATTTGAGTGAGCATGTAACAGAAGCTAGGTCATTTTCAAATCAGAATGAGAAAAAGAAAACCGTTTTTAATAGCTTTTTAGATACCGATAAATCTTCAATAGCCCTGAACGCCAAAAATTTTAGAGATAAAGAAAAATTCAAAAAATATGCAATGCATAATTTCTTTGGAAAATAAGATTATTTAGGCTCTAATGTCACTGTATATGCAATAGAATCGGCAATATTCATAACCTGTCTTTTTAAACGAATTTTATTATGCCTAAGCTCTCTAATTTCCCAAACAGTATCATTACTGCTGCCTTTTGGATATATTACCAATCTCTCTTGATTTTTATAATCATCATCTTTTGCTAAAAAATTCCATTTAATATCTGTTTTAATAGCTCCTATACTACTAATCTTGTATAGGTATCATTGCCATCTGTATCAAACTTATCATCCTCACCTTCACCCGGCAAAAATTGATTAACACTATTGCCATAAGACGAAACTACTATCCATTCGCCAATTACCCTTTGCTTTCTTGTTCTAAAAGAAATAGCGGGGTCATCATTCCCTTTTTGGGTGCAACTTAAAATAGATACACATAAATACAATGATAATATACCGCTTAATATTTTATTAAATTTCATAATATATAAAAATACAAATAATTGACGCAGTGTTTTAAAAAACTATTCTTTTACTTCATACAATATTTCTTTAGCTACAATATCTACAGCCATTCCATCATTCAATTTATTATTTATGGCATCAAAAGGAGCAGAAACAACCTGTTCTCCCTCTTTTAGCCCTTCAATAACTTTAATATTTTTAGTGTCTTGAATGCCCGTTTTAACAACTCTTTTTATTACCTTACCATTACTAATTACAAACACAATTTCTTCTTTTTCATCTACATTGTCTTTTTTCTCTTTCAATGTTACACTAGCTACAGGTATCGCCAATACTTGCTTTTCGGTTTTTGTGTAAATATGCACACTTGCGCTCATACCTGGTCTAAATGGAATTCTACCGCCATTATCAGCCATTACATCTTTGTAAGATTCCTCTAAAATTAAAACTTTTACTTCAAATTTTGTCACTTGATCAGTACTTGTTGTGGTTGCATTGTTTTTTGCACTATTTGCTACTTGAGTAACTATTCCTTTAAATACTTTGCCTTGGTAAGCATCTACTTCTATACCGGCTGTATCGCCTAATTTAATATGAACAATATCATTTTCGTTAACATCTACTCTTACTTCCATTCTTCTTAAATTTGAAATACGCATCATTTCTGTTCCAGCCATTTGTGCTGTTCCAACTACTCTCTCCCCTTTTTTAGAATTTAAACCTGTTACAACACCATCAGCCGGTGAATAAACGCTCGTTCTTCCGTAATTTTTTCCGGCTTGTTGCACACTTGCTTCTACAGATTGGGTATTATAAAATGCTGCGTCTGCTTGTTTTTGTGCTGCTTCGTATTGGGCACTTGCCATATCGTATTGCGCTTCAGATGTGTTAAACTCTTGTTGACTAATTACCTTATCTTTATACAACTTACTTTGCATTTCAAAGTTTTTACTTTGCATCTCTGCATTTGCTTTACTACTTAAAAGTTGCGCTTTAATATTTTCAGATGATGCTTTAGCATTATTTAATCCTGCTTTGGCTTGGTCAAGCTGCGTTTGATAAATATCAGGATTAATTTTAACCAATAATTGACCTTTTTTTACAGAGTCGCCTTCGTTTACCATTAAGTCTATTATCTCTCCAGATATATCAGAACTTATTTTAACTTCATTTTCAGGATATATAGTGCCACTAGCACTCACTTCCTCTTGTATATTTTGCAAGGATACTTTTTCAATTGCTACTTTTATTCCTTTAGATTTTCCACCCTTTAATTTTGAAAATACTAATAGTATAAGAACTAAAGCACTCAGAATGATTATTATTTTTTTGGTTGACATTTGATATATTTTATAGTTTAAAGTTGAATTATATTTCCTTTATAATACTCTAATATTAAAGCTCTGAAAATTAATTCATATTTGGCTTGTAAGGCAGAAGATTTTGCCTGAGAGTAATTATTTTTCGCGTTTATAAAATCAAAAGAATTAGAAACGCCTGCATCAAATCTTTTTTGAATATACTCCAAACTGGTAGTTTGGGCTTCAACATTATTTTCGCTTGCATCAAATTTTACTTTAGCAGCATTAAAAGTATTTACTGCAATATTGATATCAGAAAGTAAAGTGTTTTTAGTTTTTGTAAAATTTAAATCAGTAATAGTTTGATTAATTTTTGCCTTTTGAATCTGATTTTGAGTTGTAAAACCATTAAATAAATTCCAACTTAAATTAATACCAGCACCTTGACCTAGATTGCTTTCAAGTTGTTTGCCGAATTTGATTGTTTTTAATTCTAAATCATAAATTGGCTTTAATACTACTTCATTAGATGTTTGTGTATACCCTATTGGACTTGTCCCTATCAAGGAAGTATTTACCACTTCTTTTGCACTTTGCGAAAAAACGGTACTAACGCTGCCATACAAAGCGATAGAAGGAAAAAGATTACCATTGGCCATTTTTGTTTGCGCTTTTGCAGCCAATATTTGGGTTTCAGCGGCTTTTATTTGAGGTAAATTCTTAAGTGCTATTTCATATATTTCAAAAACATCCGCTTTTGTAAATTTTAATACTTCGTCTGAAATTAGTGGCACAATTATCTCCAAATCATTTTCAATTGGCAATTGCATCAAATTTTTCAAACTTAAAATAGAGGCATTTTTAGCACTTTCAGAGTTGATTAAATTTAATTTTTCGTTAGCTAACTGAGCCTTTAAACTTAATAAAATAGTTAAATCTGAAACACCCGCATCTACCATCTTTTGGGCTCTTTCTATTCGTTGTGTAGTATTTTGAATTTGAATATTATTAAAATTTATCGTTTCTATAGCTTGTATACATTGCAAAAATGAATTAGCTATACTCAAAGCAATTTGATTTTTCGTTACATCAATAGTATACTGAGATACTTTTTGTGTTTGTTTTTTCTGAACAATATTATTTTGATTTTGAAAACCATTAAACAAAGATAAACCAGCATTTAATCCAAAGTTATTTGAACGTATCGTTTGATTTACAAATGCATTTGTAAATCTATCTACTGTTCTACCAAATTGGTAATTTTGACCTGCACTAGCCGATAAAGTAGGCAGCAAATTAGCCTTACTTTGTTTAACATCTAACACTGATGACTCATTATTTAGAAAACTTTGCTTGATATCTAAATTATTGTTCCAAGCATATTCTATGCATTGTTGTAAAGTATATTTTTTTACTTGGGCTTTGGATACATTATAAATAAAAAATGTAAATACTAATGTTGCGTATTTTATATTCATAGATTAAAATTAAATATTTGCAAATCTAACAACTTAAATTACAGTATATATTTATCTTCGATAAAAGCAAAGCTAACACGATAAAGATATATACTCGGCAAGAGTTTTAATATTTTTAAAAATTTTTTGGTTAAATAATTAAAAAAACTATCTTTGCACTCCTTTAACCACATGGTGTGGTAGTTCAGCTGGTTAGAATACTGCCCTGTCACGGCAGGGGTCGCGGGTTCGAGTCCCGTCCACACCGCAAACATAAAATATAAACCCTTATAAATTAATTACTTATAAGGGTTTTTTATTTCTTTGGGACACTTTGGGGTACACTTTCAGAATTTTTTGGTTTATTTACCCATTAATAATTCCAAATCTTTAATTTGTTTTATGGTTTCATTGTACGCACTATCATAAAAAGAAATATAAGGCATATATTTATGGTAGTTTTCCCTGTCCTTTGCAAATCTTATTGAATCACTTGTTCGTATTTCTTGATTAGAAGTTTTTTTGAGTTCGCCAAAATCCAATTCTGGTATATTATTATACTTTGCAACTAGTTCTGAACATAGGTCATTGGTTAAGGGTAACCTTGAGGGGGTTAAGAGGGGGTCTAACGCTCTTCTTCTATTATTCTCCCTCTTTAGACGGAGAAGCTCGAAGGGGTAG